>JAKBRR010000013.1 GCA_021845325.1 Thermoplasmata archaeon | reverse complement strand
TTAAAAACTGAAGAGGAGGTGCCACGATTGGGAGTATCTGGTGGAACCTACAGCTGGTAATTTTTAGTTAAAAACTCAGATGTATATTTTTTAAACATCTGACTTAATTTTGTATTTTTCAAGTGTGAAAGGACATTTTTATAAGTTTCTTTTATTAGTTGTGGGGTAGATTGATAGATTATCATAGTCCTTAAGAGTTTAGTACCAGCTGAAACCAAACTCGCTAGGTCCTTGAGATCGTCATATCTGTTAATCGTAATATTTGTAAGGGACCTCGTTTCCTCGTTCATTCCATTAGCGATATAATACTCACCAATTATCTCGTTACAAAATGCAAGATCAACTTCGTTTTCACTCTCTTTGAAGTACTGAATGGCTTCTTCAATAAAATGGTAGGTAAGATTTTTCCTCTTAAATGAAATATCAATTGAGAGAATTAGGAGCCTTGAAAGATGAAACACTCTTTTATTCATGGTTTCCAATGATAATAGATATGAATTCATAATACTTTCATATGCATCTTCATGCATTCCAAGAACTAATAGAAGTGCACTCCTATTTAAATAACATTCTTCGAGAAGGAATGGATCATTAAGCCTTTGGGATAAAATAATTGCCTCCTTGTTTGCCTCCGTAGACTTTTGCAGAAGACCCATTTTGGAATAAGTGTAGGAAAGATTGATCTTAATTTTTGCCATACCTTGAAGAAAATCTTTTTCTTTGAATAGAATAAATGATCTTTCGTACTTTTGGAAAGCCTCCTCGTATTGACCCATTGCACTATATACATTTCCCAAACCTAGCAAGCTGAAGGCGACGCAATCAATATCATCTGATAATTCACACTTTTCAACTGCCTTATTAAGATAATTAATAGACCCTTCATAGTCCCCTTTGTAAAAGGATAATGCTCCCTTGATTCTAAAAATCCTGCCTACGTTCTTTGGAACTATATTCGATATGGGTGTTTTTTCAATAATATCGATTGTATCCATTGCTTCATCAATTTTGCCCTGTTGCAGGAAGGTTTCTGCGAGAAAACTCTCAGCGTCAGCAAGATCCATCTTTCCTTCGCCGACAAGATCCAGGACATGGAGGAACTCTCCGACTTTTCCCTGATTCCGCTTTCGTTTCTGATCCTCAATTATAAGTGGCGCCATATCTTTGGATTCAGTATATTTAAGTGAGCCATCATGCGAAATTGTAACTGTCGCTATTCCTATGAGTCTCAGTGCTTCAAGCAGAAGGAACATTGTTTCTGGCTTAATTGTCTCAGTAAGTTCTGGACTAAGTTTAATGCGATCAGCAAATAGATCCTTCATGGATTCCATGAGAAAATCTGATGCCTTGTAGTCCATCGGTGCCCTATCATATAAATAATATAAACATTATTGTTTATATGATAGGGTAAAAGTAGAATATAACAAATATGGAAAATACTGTTCGACTTTATCCATAAAACAATTTAATTAACTGGCACTGCACCAGTTGATGGAATTGCCGATGGGATTGCGAATGTGATTATAAATGAAAGTACGGATGCTGAAAATACGATGCCCCACATATAGGTTGGGTTTCTTGTGAAAATGTATGTAAGAGGAAAGGAGACGAAAGCGGATATTACGCCGATAAATTGTCTCTGTACTCCGCCAAACATACCTCTCGATTCTCTCCCTATAACACCGACTTCATAGGTCATTGCTCCGGATACCAATAAAACACCGGGACTTGCAAATAAAGCTGCAATTAGAAAAAGATAATCCAGTCTGTATATCATGGATAATACCACAAGACCATAGGTTATCACATCAAACATCATATTAAGTGAGACAAAGCCACGACCAAACCCCTGATGCTTGTCTACGACCTTCTCACCATATTTGCCTATCAGTATTGCTAGAAGATAGGTGATCAGCAGGAACGTAAAAGAATATTCCGGTGGGATACCTAAGTAAACACCTGTCGGGACATAAAAAAAGGTGAAGCCTATTATTCCTACTGTCATGAATGCCTTGGATGTGATGAGTGGAATTGCAAAATTCTTCTTTGAACTAAGATTTCTGATACTTTCCACGAAACCTGGTCTTCGCACCGATGACTCTGCCTTCCTCATTACGTCCCTTTCTTTAGAACGCAGGAAGAAGAAACTGAGGAGCGCAATAGCAACTAAAAGGATTGAACTTGACACAAATACGAGTGACAATGAAAGTGAGAATGCACCATAAACCATTACAACGTACGCAAGAGCGCTACCTATTGCTTCAGATGTGAGTACTCGGGAGTAGTTTTTCCCGAGAGCATTGGAAGCTGCGGCCTTGGCTATGAATGCATTTAGTGATGATCTGAAAACACCTTCGAATACAAGCATTAATGGTATGAATGCAATGATCAGCAGACTGGGAATATAACCTATTGAAACTGTGAAATATATAAGGAACAAAACAAGTCCATAAAGAATGCTTCCTGCTGCCATAAGCTTGAAGGAATAGCCCTTATCTATGGCCCTTCCCTGAAGTATCGAAGTTCCGAGAAGCAGCAGCTGGCCAATAGTTAAGCCGATACCAGCGTAAATTACAGAAATAGCATTATCTTCAAGGTAAATAACTATCCCAAAAGAAAACACAGTTAACGAAAGAGAGAAAAAAATATTCAGAATAGAGAGGTTGGACACAAATGGGTTAATCCTTGTTTCGGAATTGCCATTCGCTTCCACTTCTATTTATTTTTAAATATTATATAATAGTTTGTGAGCAACTATAATAACGATTACTTAATGAAAGCAATTTAAAGAGTGTCAATCTTAATCTATTGTTCCAGAACTGAAATGTATCTTTTTATCATTGAAATTTCATTCTGTAATATTGTTGGAGGGCCATGACCCGGGAATAATCTTGTTTTTGGAGGAAGAGTCAGGAACCACTTCAGGCTCTCAGCCATATCTCTTTCGTTCCCACCGAGATCCATCCTGCCTATATTACCACTAAAAAGACAGTCGCCTGTGAAAACTGATTCCCCAGATATGATCGATATGCTTCCTGGCGTGTGACCTGGTGTATTTATTATCAAAAGTTCAGTGCTACCTAGTTTGAATGCAGTGTTATGATCAAAGAGTGAATCTGGACGCGGAGCTGGATTGTAAAATCCAAATTGTCTCGCGAACTTCCATGTATATTCAATAATGTCGGCGTCTCTCCTATGGATTATAAATTCAGCCCCAAGAAATTCTGACAGTTTTTCCGCTTCAGCTACATGATCAAAATGGCCATGAGTTGCGATCACTCCGGTCGGGTCTCCTGGCATGGTCGATGCAATCTGCGTTATCTTGTCAAAGTCACCACCTGGATCGATAATAACAAATTCCGATCCTGATGATATAAAATAGCAGTTAGTATGCAGTGGTCCCACTGTTATCATCTTCATAGCTGCTCTCTTCATTTTATCTCCAGAGTATTTTTACCTCAATATTAGACTGTAGTGGTTTACCTAATAAACGATCAATGAGTTGAAAAGATACTAGAATATCATACTGGAAGTGCAGGTGCCGGGATTTGGACCCGGGTCGAAAGCTTGGAAGGCTTCCGTGCTAGACCAGTCTACACTACACCTGCTCTGAAAGGGTTATAATTATGGGCTTAATATGAGTTTTCTCTCAAGATGGTGTAGTGAATATAGCATCGAAGGTGTTTGAATAATAACTTCCATGTGAAAGAACCGACACAGTGAAATCGTAGGTTGCAGTGGAAACTGTGTCATTGAAATAAACATAACTGTCGTAATAATGCGATGTTAATGTCACCGGACCTCCACCGGCAGTCGAATATGACACAGAGACGTTTTGAATTGGGCCGATGTATGAAACATAAACCCTGAATGAAAGAGGATCGTTGTTGTGTGGTATCGGGTATGCATATAATCCATTTTTCTCGCTCAATGTTGTCCAGTTACCATGTGAGTCAGAAACCTCGAAGTTACTAATCTGTGGCCCTGCGATATTGCTTATCGGAGGGTTAAGGAAAATTGTCCAGAAAATTATCCATGTCAGAAAAAATACCATTACAAGCAGGAACACATGTGTACCGCGCTGTGGAAGCTTAAGATGAAGAGCAGTGAAAACTTTTTTGAAATAAAAAAGAATTCCAAGCATTATTAGGACGCCAACGTACCAAATTCCTATGATGTAAAAATAACCTGAAAGTAAACCAAGGGCTGCTGCAATAAGGAATATTACTACAGTCGCTTTTGCCCTCTCCTTTTCATATTCAAGAAATTCTTTTTCGTTGAACTCAGGTTCAACAAAAACCTCCTGATCTTTATCTTTTGCCATTTAACTAAGGTGAATTAAAAATTGATTAATGAATTTATTGCGTTTTTTGGATCCCTAGAAAGAACGACCCCGGAGGCAACTAAAATACCATCTGCGCCGAGTTCAATAGAGCGTTTGACGTCGTCTGCTTTCTTTATTCCTGCTCCTACCAGTAACTTAACACCTGATTTTTTGCATATTTTGCTGGCTCGCTCGATGACATCAGGTTTTGATGAGGAAACTGAGATGTTCCCACCAATTAGAGAAGGTGGTTCATAGGCTATTGAATTGGGAGAAAGTCGTGCGATTTTGGAGACTTCATCCTCGTCCGCTGCACACACTGTTAGTTCAAAATCAAGTCCGCTTGAGTGCTTAATTGTTGTTTCTATATCTGCGAATGAGACCCTGTTTTCAGAGTGGTTCAGGAGGGATCCCCTGACTCCTAAAGAAAGAAGTGATTCGACGGAGATCTTGCCGGTGTATGGCCCATATGTGAAAGGATCCACGTGCTGCGCTATTATCTCCTTGCCTGATGTTCTTGACGCTGATTCAAGATCTATCGGATTCACAGCGTACAAAATTTTCCAGCCGTGTTCTGTCAGGCTATCAGGACATTTACTGAGAAATTCAGAATTAAGTTTTCCGGTGGCTATCTCGTAAGACTTTAGGTTCACTATGAATGATAACATTTTATCAAGTGCCTTCAAGAGTAATCTAAAGAGATCAATAAATTTTATTACTATAAATCATCTGACTATCTTATGGTTGAACTTGAAAGTAGCCCTCGAACGCTTGAAGAATTGTGGAAGAAGAGCTACCCGCAAGGTAATGAAAGGAATATAGAGATTCCTGACAAGAGTGTATATCAATTATTAAAGGACTCCGCAACAAAGTATCCAGATTCAGTTGCACTGGTTTTCTTTGGAAAGAAAGTAACTTATAAATCATTCTTGGCAATGGTCGATGCCCTCGCATTTAATCTGAAGGAGAAATTGAGACTTTTCAAAGATGCAAAGGTTGGATTTATACTTCCAAATACCCCTCAATATGCTATTTCATTTTTCGCAGTCGCAAAGATTGGAGGAGTCGTAGTACAGACAAATCCTATTTATACAGAGGCGGAAATACATGAAGAATACAAGAGTACAGAGGTCTCCGCGGTCATAACACTGGATCTATATTATGAGAAAGTCGCAAACCTTGCGAAAAATGACGTATCCATAGTAGTCACACAGGTTAAGGATTTTTTGACTCCTCTTGCATCGTTTGTTTACAAGAGGAAGACAAGAAAAGACCCAAAGCCGCCTGTTATAAACTACACGGGAAGAGTGTTCAGGTTTACCGATTTAATAAAAAGTGGAAATTCGCCCGAAGAAAAGATAGACCCACAGTATGATCCTGTGCTTTTTCAGTTCACAGGTGGAACCACTGGAACACCAAAGGCAGCCATGCTATCTCACAGAAATCTTGTTGCAAACACTTCGCAGCTTAAAGCGTGGCATTCGAGCCTGAATAATCCAGGTATTTACATGTCAACCCTGCCGTTCTTCCATGTTTACGGGATGATGACTTCTCTTGTACTACCTGTTACAACAGGTTCAAAGATGGTTTTTGTTCCGGATCCAAGGGACACTGAAACGCTTCTAAAATTGATCAACAAATACAAGCCTGACTATCTGCCTGGTGTACCCACGCTGTATAAATCATTGATTAACAGACCGGATATAGCAAAGTATAATTTAAAATCAATAAAAGTCTGCGTTTCCGGCGGTGCACCACTTCCGGTTGAGACGCAGAAAAAGTTTGAGGAGATAACCGGGGGTCTCCTCATAGAAGGGTACGGATTGAGCGAGACTTCACCCGTTGTTACTGCCAATCCAGTAGATAGAAATGCAAGAAAGATAGGATCTGTTGGTCTACCGCTCCCTGGTACTGAACTAAGATTGATAAACCAGTACTCACTTGAAACAGTGGCTTTAGGTGAGGAGGGTGAGCTATTGGTCAAGGGACCGCAGGTCATGCTAGGTTACTGGAGAAATGAAGCAGAAACGTCGGAGGTTATGATCGATGGCTGGCTCAGGACAGGGGACATTGGGAAGTTCGATTCGTCCGGTTTTCTATATCTTGTCGATAGGAAAAAAGATATGATTATATCGAGCGGGTACAATGTATACCCCAGGGAAATAGAGGAAGTGTTTTACAAACATCCAGATGTGATTGAAGCAGCTGCTATAGGCGTTCCAGACCCGAAAAGAGGACAGAGTGTGAAGGTCTATGTTGTAAAGAAAGAGGGTTCACCCGTAACTGAGCTGGAGCTCCTGAATTTTGCTTCGAAGCAACTTGCCCCTTACAAGAGACCGAAGTCTGTTGAATTCAAGAAGGACCTTCCGAGAACACTCGTCGGCAAGGTCCTCAAAAGGGAACTGCGCACTGATAAACCTGACACCTCGAGAATCAAAAGAAACCTCTAATTTTTTATCTTAATTATTATTTCATAATCTGCAAAGACTATTGAGCAATAATTGCATTCTGGTATGGGTCTGAATGTTCATTCCTGTTTACTACATTCTTGTCTTGCTGATGCTGCTGATGGGAGCAGGAATGAGTTTTTCAATATATCTTGCGCGCACAGCAGATAACCATGTAAGAAAGATGTTTGTCTATGTTCTGCTTGATATGATGACTGGAATGGTTTTGGGCCCACTCTTTCTGTTTGCTTATCCTGACAGGATAACTGTTGCAGATACAATTGAGATATCGTTCATCACAATGGCAGTTCTCGTCGCACCTTCGATGGCATATTTTTTAAAGGCGATTATGAAGAATTTCAATCCTGGTCCCAGAAACTATATTGTTGCATTCACAGCTTTTTTCATTATTTTTGATGAGGTTGTGATGAGCCTTGATTTCAATCTGTTCCTATCACCACTTAAATTCCATAATTTGCTGTTTTCGAATACCTTGTATTCGGTTGCATATTCAATATCCACCTACTGGTTTGTTGTTCCCATGGGTATCGAGATGATACTTTCTATCCTGTATGTGAGCAGATCTCTCAGTACGTTTTCAATTGTCATTTTCTCTGTACAGGCTGTAACAATGATTCTTACACCTACATCTTTTAAGACCGCACTATGGGAACCGATTGCGATTTATCTATCCGGTTCTGTTATGACTGGTTTTTTCGTTTTTCTCTTCGAATATCTTTACAGAAAGATGTCGATACATCGAAATGCGTCAAGATACCTTCTGTATCTTCTTATGGCTTATTCAGTAATGATGGCTGGCGTATTTCTATGGATGATATATCACACATATCTTGGAATAGCAGCCGGTATGATATTTGACATGATAATTTACGTAAGGGCAGCCACCTATCCTGGATATCTGAGTACTGGCAACAAGGTGTACTGGCTTGCAAAGAGGAACTGGTCATTCCTCTTTCTTCTCATGATATTCGTGTCGGAATTCTTCATGGGTGCTGTGTTTGATCTGCAATTTTATGGCGCAACTGCTTTTATGAGTTCTTTGGACCTTCAATCAATATCGGGCTCCGTTATAACAATGATGGAAAAATCTTTGTTTGACTTTTTTTATTTCTTCAGCATAGTTTCACTTTCGACCTGGTTTCTTGTGATGATGGGCATAGAGATGGGTTCGCTGGTTGTATTCAAGATCATGAAAACAAGGGAACTCGAAACCAGAATCCGTCTGGTGCTGATGCTTTTTGCCTATGGCGTCTATTCTATCGTAATACCGTCCTTCCTAGTACCAGATGCTTCACTGTTCCCTTTCATAGGCTGGTCAATGGGAATAGGATCCGGAGGCGGACTTGTACCTTATCTGATCATTCCCATGCTTGTGACATATCTGATAAGCGGTGCACTTTCATATCTGTTTGGATCAAGGCAGTTATGCTCAGTTTTCTGCACCGCTCCCGTGATGTATCAGGGAACTTTCTACGATTCAATGAAGAAATTCAATACATCATCTGAGTTCTCAAAAAATCTCACTTCCAAGGATACGGGCAAAAATTTGCTATATCCTGTTGTGTCTAAGATAGTTTATTTTTCAATCATTGCTGCCGGGATCGTATCTTACCTCGATTACACAGGATACCTAAAGGCAACATTTTACGGTGTTGATCCTGAATACATGCTCTATCTTTTTTATTTTGGATTTTTATGGTACGCAGTATTCATAACAATGCCTTTCTTTGGATCATACGGCTGCCTCAATACAGGATACTGCCACTGGGGTAATTTCAACAGGTTCATATCTAAATTTGGTTTTTTCAGGTTGAAAGTTCGTGATCCGAACCAGTGTATCAACTGTAAGACAAAAGATTGCGCTAAAGCTTGTCCGGTGGGGAATCATTCTCAACCAGGAAACTTCATAGCGAAAGGCGAATATAAGGATTCAAGGTGCATTGGGATAGGAGATTGCGTGGATGCTTGCCCATATGAGAACATATTTTATTACGATGTAAGGCACTGGTTGAAAGAAAAGTTTTCTAACAGGTAACTGCTTTTTCTTTCAGCTTATTGGTATTATGGTTCGTATACATACCCATGATTATGTTGAAATAAAGTGCCATCGCAATTATCATAGAGATTGCAAAAACAAAATATGAAAGACCAAAGTTTCCAGTCAGGACGACAGGTCCAATGAAGCTTAAAGACGTAAGAAGAAATAGAAACACAAAGTTAATCGCAATATTTCGTTCTTTATTCCTTTTACCATTACTTTGATCAAATATCTTTCTGTTTTTATATACAGAACGAAAGAAATAGACAATTGACACGATCATAAATACCGAATAAGCGATGAGCAATATGGAAATAAAAGGTGAATTACCGAACATTATTGGATCTGCGACCTGCATCAAAAGAATTGATATTGCAATCTGCTTGTCAATCCCGGATCTAAGTTGCAGAAATATGAATACAACCATTTCTGTCAGCATCGGAAGAAGAAAAAGTATGCTGGTTATAGATAAACTGAAGAAGCTTAGGGCATACACAAACGAATTTTGACCAGCAATTCCAAACGCAATCACTCTTAGTAAAATGGCCATAGAAACTTCGTTCCAAACCAGCAAAAATGATAATGTACCTGAAATCGATGTGGAGATTCCAGCGAAATCTCCTCTTGCAGCAATTACCAACAGGTAAACTATTGCCACAGTCATCAAGATCATAGAAAAGTTGACTGCTAAAACAGTGCTTATAAATGAACTAGGAGCGACCAGGTAATATGTTATTCCATTGAACATGCTGGCCATCATTGCAAGAAGGAAAACAGAAACAGAGAATGTCTTAAGTTTAAGATCGGATAGATCTGATCGCAGATAGTATATGACCCAGATCAGGAATAAGGTCATAGCGACTTCAATGAAAATGACAATTGGAAGATTTTGCACAATACGGCATTTAAAAATGTTATTATAAGTTAATTGGAATTGTTTTTATTGCTGCTCTCTAAGAAAAGCATGGTGCATTAAAAATTTTGAAACGATACAAATCATAGATTTGCAATTAATTCAGATGATTTTTTTACAAGCATCATTCTTGACATATTAGCCAGTGAGCGTTTGTGTGCTTCGTGATCGCCAGAAGAAACTGCATCTTCAGCAATTACAGAATAAAATCCTCTGTTTAATGCATCCCTAGCACTGGATTCTACGCCTATCTCAGTTGCTATTCCAGTAAATATTAGTGTCTTGATTCCTGCATTTCTCACCATAAGCTCGAAATTCGTCCCAATAAAGATACTTGCTGTGTTTTTATTGAGAACAATATCATCCTTTTCAGGTTTTATAGTGAGATCCCAGGCTGTCGGATCTGTCGGCATCTGTCCCCACCTATTTGCCAGTCTTGGCCCGGATTCGAATCTTTCAGGCAGTGGTGTGATCTTTGTGAAAAAGATGGGCATACCTTTATCTCTTGCCTTCTTGATCAACGGATTGAGATTTCCCAGGAATTCGTCCTTGTTATATATTCTCCCTACAAGCATGTTCTGAACATCCCATACAATCAGTGCTGTGTGATCTGGCCTAACAACATCCTTTAGTTCCTTAAAGATATCATTCCTTTCCATGCTTTGAACATAGGAACATCATATTTAAGAAATGAGAAACTGTATATCCATAAATCAGCCTTGAAATAAATGGAATTTGTTTTATTGCAGATTTTAAGTCTGGATTTTAATTGTCATAACTGTTATCCTCTTTTTCCATTCCCTTTGCTATTAGAAAACCCCTGGCCCTTTCCGTGTAGTTATATTCATTGACCTTCAACCAGAACTCTTTCGAGTGATTCCTATATATCAGATGGGTCATCTCATGCATTAAAACGTAATCTAAGACCCACACTGGCATATCAATTAAATTATGCGAAATCCTGATTGTTTTATTGGCTGGAGTACAGCTGCCATTCCTATACTCCTGTCGTTCTGAAAACGATAGAGAAGCTTCTAATTTGCCGGAGAAAAACTCATTGTTCAGGAAATTGAACCTTCTTTCAAGCAACTCTCTATTCTTGGATTCTTGAACATTCTTTCTTATCTCAAGACGCTTCTGCATTTTCTGTATAATTGATTTTTCCTCCGATTTTGAAAGACCCGTTGGTATCTGGATAATGATCTTGCCATTCTGGATACGTGCATTAATTGTCTTCTTTCTTTTTGCGCTTCTCTTAACTATAACTTCCAATAGATCACTGATCAAATAGATGATAAGAACATTTGTCCAAATAATGATTCATTATGTCCAATATACTCATCTATTCTTAGTTTCCAAAGGTATAAATTGTTATGTAATATGCCGTCAATGCGGGTCCGTAGCTTAGCCAGGTAGAGCGATGGACTCTTAATCCATAGGCCGGGGGTTCGAACCCCTCCGGACCCGCTCTAGATAAGGTTCATTTTTTTAGAATAATCCGTAAAATAATAAATCCGCAATAATATTTATGGAAAATGAATCTTAAATACTTTAGGCTTCTTTTTACATACTGACCCTAAGATGATTTGGTTGAGTTGAAGAGCGACCGATAGAACTTTATAAACAAGTATTTTTAACTCAGATAATATGATAAATAAAATTGATTGGATAGAAAAGAGTTTACAAATAGTTTATGATGAAGCGTAGTGTCCAGAATTATGTGTAAAACTAAGGATACATCCCCTAAACATGTCCACGATCTTATCCTTTATTTATAATATCCATTTATGACCCTGTGTGACCATCTCTCTTTCAATTCCGCAAACGTCAGCAAAGATTTGTGCACCATACTAGACCTAATTTAAAATAGTAAATACAGGGTGTCTTTAATGAATTTTTTTATACCCAGTCTGATTTATCATATGTGAGATGAAAATGGCGAGACGCCTTCTGTTGGTTATATCCACCGTTGCTTTAATTGCCACTCCTGCATACTTACTAATCGCCCCAATGAGCAATGAAGGCAATAACCTTCTGTCCCACCCTGAAAATCTATATCTGAACTCTGATTACAACGTGTTGCTGGATTCTAAAGGTCTCCCGGATAGTGCATTATGGAATGTAACAATTTCCGGGAAAACTTATTCATCGACTTCAGATAATATTTCACTTTCATTAATGAATGGCGAATATAATTTCACAGCTTCTACTCTTCTGCATGGTTATTCATGGGACAATTTAACTAACGAATTTAGCGTGAACTCGTCAAATGAAATTGTAAATGTCTATTTCATCCCTGGACAATATGTCGGAAATATATCAGTTCAAGCTCACCCCCCATGGAATCACATTTGATCCTTACAATGATTACATATATGCGGTAAATACCGGTCACCAGACAATCTCCGTTATTAATACATCTAATATTGTAATTGAGAATATTTCAGTTCCATTCAGTCCATGCGAAATTGTCTTTGACCCATACAATGATTATCTTTATGTTACAAATCAGGCTAACAATACTGTATTAGTTATCAACCAGTCTAATGTTGTTATACAGAATATAAGTGTACAGAAATATCCTCTTGGAATCGCGTATGATTCCTATAATAATTTCCTGTATGTCTCAAACCTCTTCAGCAATACTGTGTCAGTTATAAACCAGTCAAATGTTGTTATACAGAACATAACAATACCGTGCGGACCAGTTGGAATTGCTTTTGACCCTTATAACGATTACATTTATGTCACAAACTCTAATGAACTCACAGTCTCAGTTATCAATAAGGCAGATGTCGTGATAAAGAACATTACGATCCAGTCTTTTCCCACTGGGATCGCCTATGATCCCTAC
>JAKBRR010000012.1 GCA_021845325.1 Thermoplasmata archaeon | reverse complement strand
GCTACAGCATCATTATCCTTAGCTTGCGGGGCTAGGCTTATGACTCATTTTTTTAACGCTATGACTCAGTTCGGTCATAGGGAGCCTGGCATGGTTGGGGCTGGCCTGCTTTCTCAAAATGCTTTCCTGGAGATCATATCAGACTTCCATCATGTTTCTAAGTATGCCATCCAGTTAATGTCCAAAATACGGGGCTGGGATCGCATTATAGCTGTAACTGATTCTCTCTCTATTGGCGGAACAGAAATGGAGAATTCAAAGTTGAGTGGAATTGATATAGAAGTGCACGGCGGCGTTGCATGGATTAAAGGCACCAATACTATTGCAGGCAGTGTTTTAACACTTGAGAAAGCATTTAAAAACCTAAATGGATTGGGGGTCAGTTTAAGCGACTGCATTAAAGCCCTATCAACTAATCCAGCATCTCTGCTGGGATTTAATGACCGAGGGGACATTGTCGCCGGCAAAATTGCTGATCTGAACGTACTGGATCGAAAATTAAACGTTATAAAGACTATTATTGGAGGAAATTTCATAGATTGATTTTGGTCGATTTATGAACCCAACCTCTACCTAATTTGAAACCAAGTTTTATGCATTTTAAAATTTAGAGAATAGAGCGCTGGCTCGATTTTTTAATATACTCTAGAATAATCACAGATTTACCTGCGGAGGTTGTCGAGCTAGGTTAAAGGCGATGGATTCAGGGTCCGACTTACCTCTGGAAGCACTTCTGACTGATTTGTCCAATGGTTATTACTATGCAATGAGATTTCTATATATGGCCTAAAAGTGCTTGAAAAATTTGTTTTGAGACACGAAATAGTGGTCTTTCTCTTCATAGTGATTATTTCTTTTGATGTCCATACTATTTCTAAAAAATTTGGATTTAGTAAGGTGAAGGTGTACCATGAGTATTCTCATCAATCACAATTGAATTCACATAATGCTCTTTTCCCAACTGTCCCTTTCTGCCTCTTTTCTTATTAAGTTCTTTCTCGCCATAAAACGGATCTTCAATGTATGATTCGAGTGTCTCGCAAGATGAACAATGTTTACTGTGTTCTTTTATCAACTTGGTGATATTTGTATCCATTCCCATTAATACAAGAGTATTTTTGTAGCTGTCACCTGAGTCAAATCTCGTGAAGTCTCCATTTTGGTAATTATAATATGTGTAAGCAAACGGATACTTTGGTTGGCCTACAAAGTCAGAAGGTGGGTCAGTCAAATAATTGCCATAACCAAATAATTGGTCATTTTCCATCAATTCTTTTCCAAAATTATGCCGTGTGACATTGGATCCTTCTGCCTTTCCATCAATGTAAAATTCTGGATTCAAGTATGCAACTTTCACACCCTTGTTTATGAGCTTTATATCGGAAGTATTGGTGTAAAGTGCTTCCTTATACTTCTTGAAACTCTCGAAGGAAATGTTTTTTGGACTGCAATCAATGAAAACGAAGTCGTTTTCATCTAACTTAGTTATGATATCTTGGAAAGTATTGGCTGGATTAGTCATTCCCCTGCGATTGAGTCTTAATTTTAAAGCAACATTTTGAAATCCTGCTTTCTTGTATTTTGACAGAAGATTTTCATAATGGTCAAGGGCTGCATCAATATCCTGCTTCGTACCTGGATCACTAATTGTAGGTATAAATTGACTGTAATTTATTGAGAATCGCCCTCCAATACTCTTTTGAGTCTCTACTAAGTTATCGAACAAAATGATCAAATCACCACTTTGTTTAACACTCCAAGAAGTGTTGTTTTTTAAATTGGCTCTAGAGTAGGGATAATCGACGAAAAATCTGTTAAATGACTGTATTGTCTCTACTAAATTAAGGTCCTCTTTTGGGTTTGTATGGCCAAATTCTATTAAGGGGGTAATAAAATTTTTAATAATGTTATTTTTAGATACAAGGTTGGAAATAAGTTGGGCAGTACTGCCCTTCCTTAACATCGGGATATATTTATACACATGAATAGATTATAACAATAATACTTAATCTTTCCTAACAACCATTTTCATGGAAATAGTTAATTTCATTTTGTCTTACCCTTTATCATTTTATAAATTGTTAAATTCTTTGACACCATTGACATTTTGAAAACCTCAAAAAGTGGCGTCATCTCCCCTATCATAGTCAATGATTTTGAATCTAAAATGACTTCTACCCCATTTATTGATCCATTTAATGCATTCCCTTTCTTTTCTATCGGTATAGAGACTTGAAAGTTGTATTTTAGGTCATTGCCTACCAACCCTCTGATTATCCCATTGTATTTCATGAAACTCTCTTTAATTGTACCAAGAATGTCCCTATAATGTAACTTTTTGGTTCGCAGGTTCAATGTCACTGAATAATCATTAATTGCCTCTTCAAGTTCAGGTGCTACATTTGGATTAAATGATATTTTTGCTTCAAATATGTATTTATTAGATTCTATATCTATGACTCTAGTGTTAGCAGCTTCTTTCTTATCGTCAATCAAACGTCCACCATATTTGTTTGTAAATTCATCTGCTATCTTGTCAAGAAACAATGTGTCCTCTTTTCTGAAAACCACACTCATTGAGAAGTAGTCTAAATCTATTGACTTGTTGGATATGTAATATATGGGTCTCTTTAAATTAAAAATAAGGGTTTTACCATACTTACCTGCCACAAAAACAAGGATGTAGATAGTTGCTGTAGTAATGATATTTATGAGTAGGTTTGAAGATATACTGACCAAAAAAGCATCAAGTGAGAACCCCATCAATAATCAACAATATCTTGGGTAATTACCCTATTTCTCATAAGGCTTGAGGAGGTCTTTCAGAACTTTATATTGAGCGTAATATTCACCCATTGAAGTCCAGTTTTGATTCAATACAATTGACCCAGTCTCGTACACACTTGCACTTGTTTGCTCTCCATTTATGTCCAAAATTAACCTCACCATAAATTTGTCCGCTTTCTGAACTTCGGTAACTATTATGTCTTTCTTTCCCAAATTTGACATATTGTAATATACTGCACCGCTTTGAGCAATGCCTGCCCTATTATAGAATCCGGCTCCACCAACCTGGTTTTTAGAAAAATAATCCAAATAGATGCCTTCCGTATTATAACCTGGAGTGACAATGTCTAATCCCATTTTCTGTGCGAGGTATGGACCAAATATTCTCTTAACATCTGTAAATTTTGAAAATATGATGAGATCGTCGAATATGTAGGAAAAGAAGAAATAGGGTGTCTCTACTTTTTTTGCAAATACTGAAATGTCTGTTTCCTCTTTGTTTAACGATGCATCATTCATGTTTTCGGCTTTTGCAGCCCTGAATAAGACTGGTAAATACGATTTGTCTCCGTCATTTGGTTCCACTTTGGTAATTTTCCCAACCTTGATCTCATTAATACGAAATTCAGCTCTCTTAAAGGGGTGTTTGATTATTTCTTTTCTTTTAGAATCTCGCAATTTGCTTGCAACTAATTCTAAATCTGCTATTGAATTGTCCCTGTAATAAGCAAAACCTCTCCCTATCATTATTACGCACGACCTATTTAGCTTAATTTGCATTTATTTATAAAAATTAGCTTTATCAAATTGGCAAATACTAATTTAGTTGGTCCCCCTCTTTTAAAATACTGAAAAATTTTAGTTAATTCTAAAATAGGTTCATATATAAAATTCATTCCTGTCTTATAGAGTATGGTTTTTCTCTAAGATATTAAAATAGGCATTTCCAAATAATGTTCTTTCACAATAAATTTGGGCGAGTATTTAAAGTAAGGTTTATACACTGCGTGTTAATAATTATCATGCAAAGTGGAACTATAATTACATCGCTGAATCTTGATGCTGAACTCGTCAACAAGGCTCAAGATTTCGGTCTCAATCTGTCGAAATGGGTAAATTCTAAATTGAAAGAGTTCTTCTACGGAAGCTTCATGCCATCAAATCAAGTACCTAATGAAAGCTCCATGACTAAAGAATTGGTTGTTAGGATGTCTCCACAATTCAAGGCATGGTTAGTTTCAAACAGGAATGACAAGAGATACATAGCCAGCCTTGAAAACCATCTAACCAAATACTTCACTGGATTGATATTGAATTCACCTCAAAACATCATTGAATACACATCCAAAATGAAAACAACGTCAAAATATCCAATTCTAGCCTTGAGACTCTACATCAAATACCTTGAGGAAGTGGGGCAAATCACATCTGAACAGGGTGTTCAACTGAAGAGGGTCCTTAAAGTGAAGAAATCCAAACCTGACAATTACGTTCCCACCGATGACAGGATTAGGGAAGTAATCGGCAAACTTACTGATCAAAGGGACAAGATATTCTTCCAAATCCTTGCATATAGCGGAGCAAGGATAACTGAAATGTCCAAGATGCTTAGCGAGTATGATCCCAAAATCTTTACAGGCATAAGCCATTTGCCAGGTATACGCTGAATTACAAGCGAGGACAGAAGAACTCATTCTACATATACATTCCAATTGAAGTTGCTGACAATTTGAAACGCTTCTACAAAGTGGACGCAAAGGCCATAACGAAACTGTTCGGTATAAAGACTGGATTGACACCAAAATATCTCAGAAAGTTGTTCTACAACAAGGTCATAATGGCTGGAATCCCTGAGAGTGTTGCAGATTTCTATGAGAGAAGAACACCTGCAACAGTTGGTTCTACCAATTACATGGAGAAGACAAGGGAGAATGACCTCTGGTACGAGACAGCATTGGAAACCTTAAAACAAACAATTTCCCTTTAATTTTCTTGTCCTCCTCTATTGTCTATTGCGTCAGTTGTGGCAATCGTCTCAAACCTGCTGATGCCTACAAGGTATTTGTCGACGAAAAGGAAGAAGTGCCTTGGAGCACACTTGAACATCTAGAATACAAGGGTGGAGAACCCATCTATGTGTGTTCAGAGAAATGCTACCAAGTTTTCAAGAAGAACATGAAGGAATTCTGGCACCCCGAAGGCGAATACTGATGGTCCAAGGTTTTACTGTTTTAATGTTCGAATAGGTTGATGAAATGCAATATGAAGTGAGAACAGAAAAATGAAGGGGAAATTCTATTTTAGATGTGGATATAAGTTCTGTAGATTTCGTGCATCCATTTCTATTTCTATGTATCCGAGAGGGTAATCGAAAAATTATCAAGCGATAATTTATATTTAAACAACAGCATTACTATTTCGAGGGTTAATATGGGAGTTTTTGTCTATCCGTTTAATGGAGAACGTGTGAAATATGAAGGGGCAAATTCAGTTTTAGAATTTAGAGATTGGGTGAATGGCTATGGGTCTGATTTTGCTTATACACAAGCTGTAGCGCAATCTGGTGATGTTCTAATATATGCTTGGATAGAGAAACCTGGTGAATGGCTATTAGTAGGGGACTCAATTATAAAAGACAACCACAAATCTGGAGATGTAGACTATTGCAACTGCGATAAGGATAGTATTTATGAGAGACACATCATCACGGGAGGTGTTAGGCTTTACCCAACCAATGTCTACAGCAAAGAGATAAATATGATATTGGGGGCTTTTTCAAAACTCGACCCTGAAACATACGTGCATTTGTTAGGAAAATCAGTATCTCACTGGTAATTCTTCTTTCCCATTTTTTTCTTCCTCTCTTTTTCCTTTTCAGCATCTTGTAGGTGTTTTGTGATTCCCATATAGTTGACCTCATCAATTGCCTTAGTAAATGGTTTGCCTGAATGATTTGCCGCATAATATGGAACTAAACCAAAGTCTTTCTTCATCTGTTTCAAAAACAAACGTATCCTTCTCCATTGCGATGATATTTTCTCAGTACCCATCCCGACTTTAGGAGCGTGAGTTCAACTTCCGAGTAGGCATCTTTTGATTGTTCTCCTCTAATATAGCCGTCCCATATTATGAAGAGATTCGGGTATAATAGGTGCATAAGTTTCGAAGCACTAGTTAAACCTATTACTGGGTTTATTTTTCCTTCATTGTTTACTTTGTATTCCTGCAGAACATCGAATGGTTCAGCAATTTTTGCAAAAGAAAACTCAGGCAGGGTCAAGAAATTGTTATCTAAAAATTACATATCTTTTATATCTGAAATTATAGAAGTAAAGTGCTCCACGCTTTGTCCAAATTAATTAAGTTCAAATTTATTTACTGCGTATCTAAAACTGGCAAAATTCCAAGTCGCTAACAGTAATACAAAGACTTCATTCTTCAATTCCCTTTTCAAAAGTCCAGTAGACATATCAAAGAAAGTGACCATATTTTCCTCTTTTTCAAAATTTACTCTGACGGAATCGAATTCCCTTAAAGTCAGATTCAACATAAATGGATAAGTATATCATGTGATGGGTTTAAGAATTTTCATTTTCCAGACAAAACTATAGTTTCATATCAATGAGATTACGATTCTTTACGGATTTATATCGATGAAAGGATACATATTACAATTGTTATCTTTTGTTAATTTTCCTAACAATTCTGCCTGATGTGAAGATAGAACCTTCATTTCTTTCCACATGCGATATCCTTGGAAATGAAACAGTTGGTCTACCGGGTTAACGATGCATTAACGACGATACATGAGAAAGTTGTTCTAACTCGACCTCAAATCAAGCTCCACGATTTCACCGGGAGCTCAAGGTTGAACACCAACGGCATAGGTAAATAAATTATATTACTCAAGCCCAAAATTCACCAAAATCACTTCTGTGAAGATTTACGTTGCCATAATCATTACAGGGTGTTAATTGTAGAGATTGAATTTTAGCGGGTTATGAAATTTATTAGAATGGTTAAATTGTAATATTGGATTGTATTAATAATCTATGGAAATACCGGGTGCCGAAGCAAAACCAAAACGCAAATGGAATTTAACTGCTTAAACCAAATCAAGAATGAGCAGGGCAAGAAAGGAACTTCACAAAGACCCTAAGAAGAGAAGAAAAGTGAGTGAACGCTTGAAGGTCGCATGGGAAAATAGAGAAAACAATGTCCTTGGGAAGATGAAATCTAGAAGCCCACTCAAGGATGAGACTAAACGAAAGATGAGCGAGGGTCATTATAAATATTGGCAGAAGCTTAGAGAGCAAGGAATAGTTGCCAAGAGAGTCCTGGTATTTAGAGGTGAAGAAAAGATTAAAAAATGATTGAGGGTTAGGTTCTCACTTAAGGCCCTCAAGGTTGATGGTATGGTTAATAATATAATACCCACACGATTGAAAACATTACTATTGGCTCATTGGCTTATTTTCCTTAAAATTATAGGTGATGAGCCCTGACTGACCGGTTGGTAGATGATGAACTCAAGATTCTCATTCATCCACTGCAGAGGAAGATGTTCCTGAAGTACGTAGAAGTCTTCCAAATAGAAGACAGAAAAACCGTAATTGCAGTTTCTAACCAAGATGAAGCTAGGGAAATGGCTGAGCAAATAGCACGGAGACTTTGAGGAATGGCTATTCCTGTAAGCTCCTATTACTACCGTATCCATCAGTACGCAATCTTATACACGGAGAACAATAGAAAATTATGCAACGCAAAAAAGGAAATCAAGGATGAAATTTTAACAAAAGTCCTAAAGGAAGGCGAATGCAGGAAATCTGCAATACACAGGGAACTGCAACCTGATAAGAGATGCCCATACAGAATGCACAATTAAAATCTCCTTTACCTGCATAGAGGCAATTACTACATTCTAGTTACGACCATTGTCAGGATGGCATATGGCCATTTTGGGCTCTCAAGCAACCTCCACATCTTTCTCAATGACGTTTCATACAGGATCAATTTCAATCTTATTTCCACAATATTCCCAAAATCAGAAATGCGTGAGTTAGTCCATGCAGGAAAGGAAATATCTGGATACAAGAAAGTCCAAGGTGGAACCATCAGTAGACAAACGTTTACCGCCAGGCAGATTGAGGGTGGAGAATACGACGAGAATGAGTATGTCTCCATGGGGTATTACAACTATCCGCTGAGGGACGACTGGCTCAAGGAAAGCCCTGAGTCTTTTGTTATGCCCTCAAATCTTTCAAAGGTCTTCCTGAATGAAATAGACAAGGGTTACAAATGGCCAATTAACGTATAATCAATGAACTATGGCTTATTCCCTGAGAAATTCGAGGACTTGGAAGAATGCAAGGTTGAAATCATAAACCATGAGAGCCCTAAACCAAAAATCCATATGGACAAGAGCGACCTGTCCCTCACTTACAGAAATATGCTTTCAAACGAACTGTAAAAGAGGCTGTAGGTTACATCACACCTGAACAACCTAGTGAAAGCAATAACGAAAGACGGGCTAATTGTCCTCTTTGCCGACTATGAATTCAATGTGTTCATATCAGACCTGAAATCACAGAGCAAAGGGTCATTTGAAAGGCTGAAGGAATTTACTGACTATGAAAAGTACAGTGCAAGAATAGCGAGTTTGAGGCATAACCAACTATTAGGATCAAGATCGCATTGGAACAAAGTCGAAATGGCAAACTCCCAAAATGCATTGTTTGAAGAAAAATTCCTTTTCCTAAAGAATCCAAAGACAACGATACTTTAACATTCATTTTTTTCATGCATCAGGATTAGTTTTATCTAAATTTTACTAATACAACACTCAATGGTTGAAAGATCAATATTGGATGAGTACGTAAATCGGCTGAATGAGACATACAAACAAGGTGACTATACAGAAATGTCTTATAGGACACACCTACAAAATCTAATTGAAAAGTCATTCAATAATTGCAGACTCACTGAAGAGGCAAAACAAGCTGAAAGTTCAATTGGTAGACCTGATTTTAAGGCAAGATATGGTGGTGCTGATATTGGGTATATCGAAACTAAAGATTTATTTACAGACCTTATGCCAGTATTAGAAAGTGAACAAATCAAGAAGTACACAGCAAGTATCGACAATTTGATCTTAACAAACTATTCTAGGTTTCTATTAATCCGAAACCAGGCTATAATATTAGATGTAGAATTGGTTCCTAAATACGAGGCAGACCAAAAGGGATGGAACGTGTCTGATGACAAAGTTGGTCGTTTACACAAGCTATTTGAAACCTTTTTGGAATTTGATTTACCAACCATAAAATCTGCTGAAAACTTGGCGACAGAAATGGCCAAAAAATGCAAACTTCTCAAGGATCTTGCGAAAAATCAACTCAATAAAGACCTTCACAATGTGAAATTTAAAGAGACAACATCTAGTATTTTAGAGTTCTACAAATTGATTCAAACACTCCTGCCAGACATCACAGAAGATGACTGTGCTGATGCGTATGCACAAACGATTGGATATGGAATGTTTTTAGGTAGGTATTACCAACTGCATTCTTCAAGGAAATTATCTCCCGGTAATGAAGGAATAACTAGAGAAAATGTTGCGCAATTTATACCTGAGAGCATTGGCTTGATAAGGAAGATTCTCCACGAAGCTGGATTTATGCTTCCAGAAAATTTGCGATGGATTGTGGATGAGATTTGTTACATAATGAACAAATCAGACATAGAATCAACTTTGAAGGACGTTACTGAAAGAACCGGGCATAAGTCAGAACGGGAAAAAGATGCGTTCTTATTATTCTATGAAGACTTTCTTGGAAAATATGATCCGGATAAAAGAAAATCAAGAGGAGTATACTATACACCTAGACAAGTAGTATCATTTATAGTTAGGTCTGTAGAAGCTGTTCTTAAAAGCAAATTTGGTAAAGATGACGGATTTGCAGACGACAGTGTAACAGTTCTTGACCCTGCAACTGGAACTGGTACATTTCTAAATTTGGTTTTTATTCGCTCTCTATTACAGTTGTCTTACACTGGGAGAGGCGGGTTAATTCGTGATAAAATTGATTCTCACGTTTTAAAGGATTTCTATGGTTTTGAACTTCTTATACCACCTTATATACTTGCTCACCTGAAACTCAGCAGACAACTTTCAAACTGGGGGACGAACATAGAAGGTGAAAGTAGAGTACAAGTTTATTTGACCAATACCTTAGAAAAGCCTTTTGGGAACAATCCTAGCACTCTAGACGCCTTTATGCAGGAAATCACAAAAGAAGGTAAAGCTGCAAGCGAGATCAAAAAGAAACCCATATTGGTTATTTTGGGAAATCCCCCGTATTCTGGAGAGTCGTCCAATAAGGGAGACTGGATGACTAGATCACTGAAAGAAGGCTACAATAGAGCGGATGGAAGTCTTGATGAAGGATATTACAAAGTTGAAGGTCAAGATATAAATGAAAGGAACACAAAGTGGCTTCAAGATGACTATGTGAAATTTATAAGATTTGCACAAAGAAAAATAGATGAACTGGATGAGGGAGTGTTAGCATTCATAACGAATCATGCGTATCTTGATAATCCAACGTTTAGAGGAATGAGATATTCCCTATTGGGATCGTTTGACGAAATATATGTCCTTAACTTGCATGGGAATTCATCTAAAAAGGAAAGATCCCCTGATGGGTCCAAAGATGAGAACGTTTTTGACATAAAACAAGGAGTGTCAATATCGATATTTATTAAGAACAAAAAAAGAAGAAATCCAAGTGTAATTCATTATTCTGACCTATGGGGTCTCCGAGAAGAAAAGTATAGATTACTGGACAAAGGAAACTTAAATTCACTAGATTGGAATAATTTGGCGCCTGCCCCCCCTTATTATCTTTTCACACCAACTTCAATTACAGATCCTTCTAATTATCGTGACGCTCCATCAATTGTGGATATATTTTTGTCGAATAGTGTAGGGATAATTACTGCTAGGGACGACCTTACTATTAAAAAAAATCCGGAAGAAGTTTGGCGAACAATAAATGAATTTTCTGAACTTGATCCAGAAGCAGCTAGAGTAAAATATACGTTAGGCAAAGATGCCCAAGATTGGCAAGTAAAATTGGCGCAGGAAGATATAAAGTCAAGCGGGCCAGTTAGACAAAATATTCAACCAATTTTGTATAGGCCATTTGATGTCAGATATACCTATTATACCGGGAAATCCAAAGGTTTTATTTGCAGACCCAGGAAAGAGATCATGACCGAAATGACTTCAAAAAATGTAGGGCTCGTTTCTGTGCGCCAAGTGGCAGAGGGCGTATTTAACCACGCTTTCGTTACTAACTCACTCATAGATGCAAGACTAACTACAAGCAACAAAGGTGTTGCATACTTATTCCCTTTGTATTCGTTCAAGAATGGTGAACAGACTGATAATATTAATCCTAAAATCTTGGAACGTTTTAGGACGAACTTGGAAACAGATGTCTCTCCACTGGAAGTATTTTACTATGTATATGGAGTATTAAATTCTAAATCTTATAGAACTCAATTTGCTGATTGGTTAAAGATTGATTTTCCTAGGATACCTATACCAAAGTCATTGGAAATCTTCCAAGTAGTTTCCAATGTTGGAAAGAGACTTACTGAATTGCACTTGATGGAATCAAAATTATCAGTTCAGACTCATTTTGAAATTTCAGGAGAAAATGAGGTGAAATATGTTAAGTTTAAGGATGATAAAATTTATATTAATGATACACAGGTATTCTCTGGGGTATCAAAAGAAATATTTGATTTCACTATCTGCGGTTATAAAGTATTGGATAAATGGCTTAAAAATCGATTAAAATATAAATTAAACTCAAAAGAGATAGAACTGTTTATGCAAATTGTTGAGTCGATAAGACTCACAATAGAGATAAGCAAAAGCATTGATTCTATAGACTTTTCCAACATTTAGAATTATTGAGAAAAATGACTGAATCTAACATTTAAAAATTAACGTCTGAACTAGTGCGTTGCACAATTCAATAGGCATTTGTCATCTCCCTGAGGAAGTTGTAATTCTGAACCTTAAGCGCAATCTCCTGTGGAATGTAATCAGGCTTGTTGGCCTTGATTATCTCGCCCATTGTTCTTTTCATGTCTGAGAAGTATATCTCAACATTCCATCTTTTTCCGTATTCATGGATGTGCTTCCATTCCTTTTCCAATGTCTTTCGGATATGTCTGACTATTCCTGCTCTTGAAGGTGATCCCCTTGATTGTGATGAAGCATTCTTCCTGGGCGGTATTGCTGTATTCTCCCCGAATGTTTTTTATATGGCCTTTGAATCATAGCCCTTGTTACAGAACATCATCAGTATTCTGCCTTTTACTGATTCCAGTATCTTCCTGCCCTCACTGGAGTCATGCATGATCATCCGTAACTGAAAAGGAGAGCACAGATACATCATGGATTGAGATCACTGCATGAAGCTTTGACCATCACCTTCTCCTTCTGTTCCATTTTGTGCCAGGATGTAAACGCCGGTTGAATATTGTGCATTTTCGCTGGAATAAAATCGATCCGGATCGCCGGTTTAATTTTGATCCACTTTCTCATGTGGATGGGGATCAGAGTTACACGGCTTGGAGGTTTGGAGAATGATATGAAACATGAAAGACAGGGGAATGAGCAACAGGGAGATCGCAAATGAACTTGGCATATCCAGGAATACTGTGAGAAAAATGATCAAAGCTACGGGGACACCTGATCCAAAAAGAAAGAAGAGGGCTTCCAAGCTTGATCCATACAGAGAGGGGATCAGGGAACTGATCAACAAGCACAACCTTTCAGCTGTCAGGATACTTGAGGAGACCAGGAAGACCGATTATGACGGCGGATATACAATACTGAAAGACTATTGTGCAGAACTTCGGAAGGACCGCAGGATACAGGCAGTATACAGGTATGAGACAGATCCTGGAAAACAGTCACAGGTTGATTTCGGTGAATTCGGTCACATAGATGTTGATGGAAAGCACAGAAAATCTACGCCTTTTCCATGATCCTGGGATATTCAAGAATGAGATATGTTGAATTCACCACTGACATCTCAACAGAGAATGTCATTAAAATGCATCTCAATGCATTCGCATTCTTCGGCGGGTTTACGGACACAATCCTATACGACAACATGAAGCAGATCGTCATAGAAAGAAAACTTAAGGCTTCAGAATCCAGGTTCAACCAGAAGTTCATGGACTTCGCAGAGTTCTATGGCATTGTTATCCGCTTATGTTACCCGTACAGGCCGGAAACAAAGGAAAAGATCGAAAACACAATCAAGTATCTCAGATATAACTTCTGGACAGGCAAATCCTTTGAGTCCATATCGGACATAAATGTTCAGTGCATGGAGTGGTTGAAGAAGGTAAATTCACAGATACATGGAACAACCCATGAAATACCT
>JAKBRR010000346.1 GCA_021845325.1 Thermoplasmata archaeon | reverse complement strand
AATTTCCATGTTGTTTGATTGGATTCCTGCCCGAATATGTGTATATCATCGATTTTACCCTGATGTGCCTGAATGAACTTCTCACTCTGCACAAACATTCCGCCTGAACCGCAGCATGGATCCAGAACTCTTCCCCTGTATGGTTCAATCATCTCCACAAGAAGCTGAACTATGGATTTTGGAGTATAGAACTGTCCGCCTTTCTTTCCCTCTGCATCTGCAAACTGTCCAAGGAAATATTCATAGACCTTTCCAAGAAGATCCCTGCTCTTTGCGCTTTCAGTGCCCAGTTCTATGCCTCCTATGAGATCTATTAATTCACCGAGTCTCTGCTTATCCAACGATGCACGGGAATAATTCGTTGGAAGCACTCCTTTTAGAGATGGATTATCCCTCTCAATGACTTCCATTGCATCGTCGATCATCTTTCCTACTGTTGGCTGCTTTGCGTTTCTCTGCAGGTATTTCCATCTTGCCTCCGGAGGAACCCAGAAAACGTTTCTTGAGATGTATTCATCCCGATCTTCTGGATCTGAAAGGTGCTCTCTATCATTTTCAAGTTCCCTATGAATCTCCTCAAAGGAATCTGATACGTATTTCAGAAATATGAGTCCAAGCACAACATGTTTGTATTCAGCAGCATCCATGTTTGAACGAAGTTTGTCAGCTGAAGACCATAATCTCTTTTCAAGATCTGAATCGGGGTTAATCATTGAACCTTATAGTTTTGAATGAACATAAATCTTTAGATCAGTTTTTTTCTGGAATTACAATATTCGTTTCCTTTCTAATCAGAATTTCAGAGATTTTATGGCACCTACTGGCGTCCTCTTTTGAGACTTCCGAACCCTTATGATAAAACCCATTTCTTATTTTCTTGAGTGAAGATATGTCCTGATAGATTTTCTGGTCAATTTTACCAGTTAGGTATAATACTTCAATCACATTGTTTGTGTCCCAGTATCTCAGTTTTTTCTTTTTATCCTCTTGTAAACTATTTACACCAATGTAAAGATCCCATTTATTCCGCAAATATCGTTCTATTACAAACCAATCGAACAGAAATGACTCTTTGTATTTCCCGTCCCTGACGTAATTACTCGCATGGGCAAAAAAGACTAAATAGTCACTTATCTCGACGTCTATGGAAGCACTTTCAGCAATTTTCACAATATTGCGCATGTCTTCTTCTTTAACTTGAATGTATGAAGCAATCATATCCTCAGTAATTGGGGTCATCCATTGTTCGAATTGCCAGTTTCTCGTAATAGATATTGCATAAGTCTGACTTCGCATTTCTACCTTTTCTTTAGTAACGGTAGATTCTCCGATATCCAGATCAGTCACGATATCAAGATTATAACCCTGCAAGATAGCAGTCCCTATTATTTCGTTCATATACTTAATACACTTCCCTCTGTCTTTAATTCCTAAAAAAAATAGACCTTTCTGGTTAAATACGAGCTTATAGTTCTTGTATTCCATTAAATATGTTGGTATAGGAAAAATAAAAATACCGTTAACCTTAGATCTGAAGTCAAATACAGGTATCTCGCCTATCCATACAGGAGGGAAAAAATAAGTTGAATATCCAGAAAGTAGTTCTTCTTCCTTTTTTGTTGTTTCTGACGCTCTAACAATATTAGTTTTTTGAGATTTTTCCCTTGCAAATGCGCCTTCAAATATTTCTTTAAAAATTAGTTCAACATCAATTTTGGTTATATCTCCATAAACCATCCAAAAGAAACCATTTTGTGGTATAGCATTTTTCATACCTATAACATGGTCTACCGGAAAATCGACTTTTATCAAAGGCAGGTTTTGTACCATTTTTAAAGCCCAGATAAGTTGCCTTTCGAGAAAGTTGCCAAAAGATTGTTCCTGCCAATTTTGCGCCTCTTTGTCTTTGACTGTTTTGTAAAGATTTTTGTCAGATAATATTTCTTCTGATATTTCAATAAATTCATTTGGGTTGATGGGACCGAAACACCGAATATCCATGTCTGGAATCTCATGGTCTCTTCTAACCCACAAATAAGTTAATTCCCGACCCGCTAGAACTATTGATATGAGTTGGCAAGGTGTGCTAAAATCTTCAATATTCCACACAAATTTACGGGTGCTTTCAGGAAGATCGTTATATCTTCTGCGAAATTCGCTAATAAAATTATTAAACCAACTTTTGCAATCTAAATTTTCCCTTCCACTCATGTTATCCACATCAATGACTCAATGTTCTCATGTTAGGACAGTTATTTTATCTATTTACATATAGATGTTTTTTCTTATAATTTTTAATGCAAAATTTAACTTATTCCACTAAATACCCTCCCAATGTCAGACGCAAGAAAGATAAGTAGTGCAAAAGTTATATCGCATTCCGCTGATTGATAACAAATTCATATAATCACCTCATTAAGAAAGTTTATAAAAACTGAAAACATGATATTATAATTGAAAATGACTATAACTCCACAAGTGCTTGGAGCCGTACAAAGGGTGATTG
>JAKBRR010000345.1 GCA_021845325.1 Thermoplasmata archaeon | reverse complement strand
GCCGTTGGAACCAAAGGCATAAACAACCATATACATACCAAGTGAGAAAATTACAATCTGCCATGGGGCCTCTTTGACGGCTTTCTTTACATCCACTTTTCCCTTAAGTTTTGAAATAATTGCAAGCGCGGCTACCAGTGGAACAGAAATGAATGCAACCGGGATATCATAAATGCCACCTATGGAATTTCCCACGATGAGAAGAAAAATCACAGGAATAAATAATTTGAATACCAGAGGGTCCTTAATCACATCCTCCGGATTGCTTAAATTTTCAGTCTCATAACTTTCCTGAATATCTTTTCTGAAATAGATATATAGGAAGAATATACTTGCGCCTATACTCACAAGGTCAGGAAAAATCATGGCCTCTGCGTAGGAAAGAAAAGAAATGTGAAAATAACTTGATGTTACAATATTTACCAGATTGCTGATGACAAGAGGAATGCTCGACGAATCTGCAATAAAACCGGTGGCAATTATGAATGGGATCATTGCTTTTCCGCTTATTCTGGTTCTTACAAGAAGTGAAACTACTATTGGCGTCAGGATCAGCGCAGTTCCGTCATTTGCAAAAAACGCAGATATGACAGCTCCAAGAAGTATGAGATATACAAACATCCTTTTCCCGTTGCCTTTGGCAAACCTGGCAAATTTGATTGCCGCATATTCGAAGACGCCTGCCTCATCAAATATTATGGATGATATTATTATTGCAACGAATGTAAATGTCGCATTCCATACAATATTCCATACTATCTCTATCCCATGAAGACTCAAGATCCCAAAGACAAGGGCCAATAGTGCGCCAAGTAGTGCGGAATAGCCAATTGGAATGTTCTTCGGTTTCACTATTACCATGAAAAGTGTGAATAGAAATATTCCCAGAGATATAACGAATTGAATATAATTCATAGGATTACCGAACTTTCAGAAGATTATTCATAATTGTAATGCAGTATTATTTGTTATGGTTCCTGAGTGCTCTGACCCTTGCCTGAATCTCGTCCCTGATCTTCCTAACCTCTTCTATGGGCTTTCCCTTTGGGTCTTCCAGATTCCAGTCCTCAGATTTCTTTTTCATTTTTCCAAGAAGCACTGCGGGACATACACTTTCAACAGAACAACCCATGAGAATTATTCTGTCTGCCTCATCTATCATCTGTGCATCAAGGTACTTTGGTTTTGATTGTGAAATTTCAATGCCAACTTCCTCCATTACCTTTACAACAGTTGGATTTACCTCACTGGCAGGAACTGTTCCTGCACTTGAAGCGTTCAGACCAATGGATCGGGCAAATGCTTCTGCCATTTTGCTTCTTCCTGCATTTTCAATGCATACAAAGAGAAACTTCATTCCTATCCCTTAGTAATGTGCTTTGAATTAATATATTATAAACTACAAAATATTGTAGCGATCATGATAAATTCATTAGTTTGTTTATCCTCCATAGTGTATGGAAGAAACTGAAACTTGCCTGTGTCACGCAGAGGAGATATTTGCAATACTGGGTAAAAAATGGGTTATACCCATAATTAATATAATGGGCAATTCTACGAAAGTATCATTTAACGAAATAGCAAAAAAATTACCAAATACATCCCCTTCATTGATTTCCAAAACGATTAGAGCACTTTTATTTTATAAGATTGCAAAGAAGACATCGCTCGAAAAATCCCCATCCAAGGTTCTATATGAATTGACACCGGAGGGAAATCAACTGAGGAGAATCATTGTATCTATGGAGATCTGGATCGTGGATGGCAAAATAGATGCAAAAGCAAAGGAATGTAACGATGAGCTTATGATTTTTAACGTTTAAGTTCTCATGCAAAAAAATAATTTTTCATGAACCATGAAAAAGCGCTGGGAGGGAGATTCGAACTCCCGAGCTACGAGAGCACAGGCTTTCCAGACCTGCGCCTTACCAGGCTAGGCTATCCCAGCTTAACTTGGGCAGATTGTGTGTTGATATATAATTTTTTGACATTTATGCACAATAAAACCATATGCTTTGCGGGTATGATAATGCGGATATCAAAGATCTTGAAAAAGACAACCATTACGCCGGGGGGGAGATTCGAACTCCCGAGCTACGAGAGCAACAGATCTCGAATCTGCCGCCTTACCAGGCTGGGCTACCCCGACATGTCAGGTAAATTTCAACCACTTTAAATTAACTTGCCTTTCCTTACACTCAACAACCCTGATTATATCAAATAAATTAATTGAGCAAAAGGCTGTTTCCTGTTCTGTCCATATTGATTGGATATGTTTCTGGTTGGGAACGGTAACACATCACCCGTTGCCTCTGAACGTGACATCCTCCCCCTACTAACGCAGGGGGCTTCCCGTTTCAGTGATCGGAGTTGCCATTGCTGGTAGATCTCCAGTCTCCACGGGCGTAACTTCGGGAGTGCCCCTCCCTAGATTCATGAGTTCTTTCATTTTCTTCATGCCTTTTCTCTCTATGTTTATTGCAGCATTGACATCCCGGTCAATGCTGAGA
>JAKBRR010000344.1 GCA_021845325.1 Thermoplasmata archaeon | reverse complement strand
ATCATCCATTTCCCTCTTTACCCTGTCCAGATGTTCATCGGATGAAGAAAAAACAATTGAATTCTCCTTTACATCATTTAAAATGTCATCAAGCAGCGAATTATCAAAAATATCTATTTCACACCCGTAGGTAGTGTGCCGTAAAATTATGCCCCTTTTTCCTTTAAAGTGTGTACATTTTACAGAATCGTTTATTCCAATTAATACTCTGACCAACAGTCCACTTCTCAGCTAATATTGCCAAGGTCCTTTGATCTTATTGTCTCAATATAATTCCTTGGTATACCGCTTTCGATGAGAAATTCCCATCCTGTAATAAGACGTCTGGCAATGGCAAGATTAATAATATCTGCTATTGGGAGATAATAACTGTTAGGTGCATAAATCGTGCCAAGAACCCATGGCGGGAGTTCAAAATAATTTTTAATCCTGCCTGGCACAACTGATGATAAAATATCATCCAGGATAGATGATACCTTTTCGTTGTAATACCATTTTTGAACTGCTGAATTCTCAAACCCGTTTGCCGGTCTGTAAACTTTCCATTTGAGGCCATAAACAAAAACTTCTCCTTCGTAAATGCTCGTTCCCCCAAAATCATCCTCTTTGGTACTTGGAGGAATTTCCTCTTTTCCTGTTATGTTATTTACAACCCTTATGGTACCTTTGTTGTGGATACTGAGATATATCCCTATGAGGCGCTCGAGTTCTGAAACCTCTTCCACTGATAACTGCATATCGTTTTCCAAAAGCTCGGATATGACTGAATAATCAGGAAGTGAAGCATTCATAATAGTTTTAAGGTAGTAGTTGAAACGATCCCCGGTCATAGAAATCCCTTAATCATAATAAGGAATATTATTATTTATAATTAATGGATGTATATGACAGAAAACTTCGTGCGGGGTATAAACATTGAGTGACATCAAAGATTTCATATTAAGATACATGACCGATATTGGTCCCATAAAAAATTACGAGAAAAAAATGACCATAGATGAGAAGTATCCCGGTTATAATGGATTGAAATTTGATTATTTCTTCTCACCGTTAAACATAAATCAAATTTCCTTAAATTCCGGTTTCAAGTTAGGAAGCGTAATGGAAGTGCTATCTGAACTGGGTGTAAGAATGGATAGAAATGGGGAGATGGATGATAAGATTGATCTCCTTTCATATGACCTGTTTTTATCAACATTTGAAGGGGAGGAAAAGGAACCATTCCACATGCAGATTAAAGATCTGACAAATGAAGAGCTTATCGATATTGCAATATTCAAGCATATTTCTAAACAAATTTCTGAACCGTCGGACCTATTCAGCACCATTTTTCACGTGAAAAATTCACTTGGTTTACCGGACGATTTTATGCCTGGCAAGTTCATTTCAATGGGGGAGAGACCAGAAGTATTTAATGGGAAACTGCTTCTTTCCTCATCCTTTATTAAAAATGTGAGGGTTTTTTATTTCTTTTCACCAATCAGGGAGGCAACAATATACATTCCTTTTTCCATATATCCATCATTATCAAGCCTGAAGGTTGAAGAATCTGAGGAACATGTACTTGATAAAATAAAGAAATCTTTTGAGGAATTCAAATCGACCAGGAGTTTTGAAGCATATTCAAGGTTCAGGGCATTGAAAAATTTCTGCAATAAATTGAAAATGAAGAAAAATGGAATAATTCAGGAAAACTTTCTTACATCAGAGGAAATAGAAGAAGGCATGGCTTCCGGATACATTTTAAAACAAGAAAACAGTTATAGTTTCAAGGAAGGATTCGGAATGCATAATCTCAATGATTATATGGATAAAAGGAGAAATGAAATTATCAAAGTGGGAAGGGAATGGATGGCAATTAAGCCAAAGTGACAAAGTTGCAAAAACAGAAATAGCTATTTATCATTGCTGAGTGTAATGAGGAAAAAACTGCTTTACATTGGAGGCATAATCCTGTTGATTGGGATTATTCTGATTGTTGCTTCATTGTTTATTACGGCCGATAGCATAAAAACTTATAACAGCTTTTCAAAATACGGAAATACTACAAATGAATGGCTTTCATCAGAAATCAATTTATCATCTCAATCACAATTGATCACAACCGGGAACTCAATGTATGTAATCAATGCAAGTTTCCTCCCTCAGGTAAATCAAACAAACGCCTATCAAATAGGTCTGAAACCAAATATTAATGAATCAATCGGTACAGGAAATGTTGTCAGCACATATACGGTGGGTCCGGGCAGCTTTTATGTCATATATTTTAATGCAACAAGTCAGCATTATCAGTTTCAGATAACAAACAACCTGAACACAGTTATTGTTTTAGGTCTTTTCCTTATAGCTGGAGGAATAATGGTTCTGGCCGGAATAGTTGTGACAATAATTGGCGCCATTCTGAAACCGAAAAATGGATCAAAGAATGAACTGGATGATGTGTTGTACGGAGAGGGTGACCTTAACAATCTGGGAAATAAAAAATAATTTCTGTTTACTTTGAAAAGCAATAGGGACA
>JAKBRR010000011.1 GCA_021845325.1 Thermoplasmata archaeon | reverse complement strand
TTAGAACAATAAATTGTCAGGCCAGATTTCTCAATAGTTCACTTCGAGATACTATAGTTACAGAGCATTATCTTCGCTTTGAACAGGAAAATAATCAGCCTGTTTCGAGTTCCCCCACACTTGACTTATCGTTCGAACATTTTATAAATGAAGGGTGGGAAAAGACTCTAAATTCGATCATTAAGATGATGGAGGACATCCGCTCAAGTTATGACGGTCAACTTTCGCGACAAACTGAAGAATTTATGTCACGTGAAGGCAATAGGCAGGCAGAAAGAGGAGAATTTGAGGCCACTTTGAAGAACTTTGGATTGTTGTACGATCACTATAAAAAAGGGTTAGAATATCTATTAGAAGATAACGAAGCTAAATTATCTTTTTTTGCAACCAACAAAGTTTTCTATGAATATTACAAGAATAAGTTAGGTGCTAAGTATTCCTCGGAAAGGGCATCTTGGAGGTTATTTCAAATAGTATTCTTGACATCAGCCATAAGATCTATAGCTGGGAATGTGGATTTCGATGTAGTTGACGTACTACATGTAGCAACCGGAGGGGGAAAGTCGGAAGCTTACTTTGCTCTGATAGTTTTCTCAATGTTTTATGAAAGGATAAAGGGGAAGAAACAGGGCGTCTCTGCCATCGTTAAGTTCCCTCTTAGAATGCTATCGATCCAACAGCTTGAGAGGCTTGCATCTATAATAATTTACGCTGAGAAGGTAAGAAAACAGAATTTAGATAATTTTAATGGATCTAGTTTCACACTTGGCTATTATATTGGGAATTCAGATGACTTTCCTGATTTATATTCTAAAATAAAAAAAGAAATTTATGAAGATCCAAAGATGACAGTTCTGAAAAGCAATAAACCACGATCGAAGGTCTTGATTCAATGTCCATTATGCCCTGATGGTGAAAGAGGAGAAATAGTACTTATAGACGACCCTGAACATAAGAGAATACTGCATCAATGTTCAAAAAACCTCGAACATCAGTTCGAAATTTACTATTCGGACCGAGAGTTGTTTAGGTACAGACCAACGGTGATAGTATCGACCGTAGATAAATGGGCTGGATTGTCCCAGCAAAGAAGAGCCCGTTCATTACTGGGAGGAAATGGAAGTATGTGCCCGAATGGGCATGGTTTTATTCCTAGTGGCGATAGATGTGAAGATAAAGATGAAGAGGTAATTTGCAACGAAATCGGACAAAACAGAAAAGACACAAGCGGACCAATTCTTTCTATACAGGATGAAATGCACCTTTTGAAGGAATCTTTCGGCACTATTTCTTCCCATTTTGAGGGTTTAATAGAAAGACTGGTAAAGGAGAATTCGGGCGGAAGAGGTCTTAAACACATAGCTATGAGCGCTACCTTGAATGGTACAGAGGATCAGATTAGGGAATTGTATAACAAAAACTCATTTGTGATTTCAGGAGATTCCAGATCATTTCCAAATCCTTCCTTTCAATTATTCTTTAGAAGAGAAGATACATCAAAGAGAATAATAGTTGGCATGAAACCCAACATGAGAGATAATCATTACGCAACTTTGAGAACAATATTGCATCTGATCGAATTCCTTGATAAGGAGCAAAAGGATTTCTTAAGTTCTCCGGAAAAATTCTTGCTAAGATACGACCTTAAGAGTAAAGAGGATGCAATTCAGATTTTCAAGGATTTTCTTACACCGCTCACTTATCATCTTAAGAAACAAGACGCAGAAGATATGTTCAGATTTACTGATGCCGTTATAAACGATGCGCTTAAAAAAACCGCGAGGGTCAATGGAATAGTTCTCACTGGTGACAGTGGTATAGATGAATTGAAACAAACTATTGATTTAGTGAGAAAAAAAGCATCAGACTACTCATTGGAAGAACAGATTGGAAACCAAGGGGTGTATAAACCCATTTTCGCAACCTCTGTAGTTTCTCATGGGGTTGACCTTGAGGAACTGAATGTTATGATTTTTCAAGGAATACCATATACAACTTCTGAATATATCCAAGCACTTTCAAGAGTAGGAAGACTCAGGCAAGGTATTGTTTTTGTTTGGTTATATCCGAATAGGGTCAGAGATGATAGCTTTTACAAGAATTTTAAAAGATACCATGAATCTTTAGATCACGAAGTCATGCCCATTCCTATACAAAGAAATTCAAGGTTAGGAGTAAAGCAAACTCTGAATTCGATATTCTGTGCAGGCATAATACAGTATCTTTCAAATCGAAGAGGGGTTCCTCTAATCCATAAAAAAGATATTGCCTCATTGACTGACGAAGAGGTTTCAAGCTTAATATATTTCATCAAGTCGAGTTATGGGACAGTAATTGATTTGAACATTGAACTCGAGACAGAGGAAAGACTCAGGCAAGTTAAACAAAGCAGAGATCGGGAAAACGAATATTTCCCTAACATTCTGTCGAATACCATGGATTATTTCTATAGAAATCAAAGCGGAATGCGCGGGATCCAAGAAAATCTAACACTTATTCCGAACCAAAAAACTAGATACATATTGAAAGAACTAAATGGTGGTGTTTAATGGACAAATTGAAACATAATATCTTGGAATCAAGCGCATTCTTCCAAGGTTACGTTGATCAAATATTTTCGCAAAATAAGATTAGCTTTAAGGTCTCCGAGATTTTCAGTGATGACCGAAAAATTAGAGACCTTAACATTGAAAAGTACCGGAGAACTTTTGCTTCTGCCATGAACAAGTTGATAGAAGAAAGAGCAGAAGAAGGATACGAAGCCACAAAAATTAACAATCCTTCGTCGGACTTAAAAATTGCTTATCCATATTTCGTCAAAGACTCTGAAAGTGAAGACTCAGGAATTTATGAGATTTATCCGCGTACTGCTATCTGCGAAAAATGCCATACTTACATTCGTCTAGATAAACAAGAGGATTTTTGTGACTGCCACGCTAAACTTTTGCAATTTACTTTTGTGGCTTTTTGTGATGAATGTGGTGCTTACTATCCCATAGACACCATGTCTAACCTAAGGAATGACTGTAAAAAATGTGGTCTTAAGAATGGTTTAAGAAAACTAGTGTGGAAACAGTCGGATGATCTCGGAAGTTATCGTGTTAAATGCGTCAGATGCGGTGACACTCAGGGACTATATCTGAAGAAATGTGATCATATGGATCACCAAACACAGAAAAGAAGGTCCAAATCAGAAAAGTGCAGTTTCAGAGGAGTTCCTGCAAGAGCCGGGGTGCTTTCACATCCATTAGTTCTTACGTTATCAGAAGTACCGATAATGGGAGAAGCAGCCCAAAACGACAGAGGGATTTCAGGACCCACCAAGTTTTCAGAAGGGTTTAATTATTTTTTTGAAGACCTTAGTTTTGATACACAGGAAGCTCTTTTTTATTTTCCTGAATTCTGGAATAGATTAAAAGATTCCGCTTTGTTTTGGTCTCAAAACCAAGTTATTATATTTGCCAAGGAGATAGGATTGGATCCCAGTACAATTGATCAATGGAGCTATGAGAGAAGAGTTGATTTTATTCAAGGTTTAATAAACGAAGCCGTCAATAGGTGGAAATTTACCGATAACAGGGAAAAAGTACTTAGAGAGTATGGAATTAATGAGATTCACGAGCTCTTACGGACGATTGGAAATCAATCATTTCAAGAGAAAGAGCTGCAAGGAATGTCTCTTCTTTTGGCTAAAAATGGGGAAGCATTTGGGCCTGATCAAACTATTAAGAGAAACACTTCAGCAGCATATAACATTGATGGTGGGGATTATCCTAGGAGCTTAGGAATTTCAGAGATGGCTCACTTGGCAAATTTAAACATAACCCAAGCTTTGTTAGGAATTATTGAAGGCTCAGCTCGAAGGAAACCGCAACTCTATAGAGTTATTAAGGATAAATTAACCAATAAACCTTTAGTTTATGTCAGGAAAATGCTAACTGAAGGAGTTTATTTCAAGTTGGAAAGTGGTAGAATACTAAAATGGCTCAACTCGAATGGTTTGATTCAAAATACATCTAGCGATGAAAATATTGGAGGCGATAGTGAACTAAGAAATCTAATATTATCGGATAATATGATTTCCAGTCATGTATATAAATTACTTCATACATTTTCCCATGCTCTGATTCAGAGCTCTTCGATTAGCACAGGACTTGAATCTCAGAGCATTTCAGAAATGATATTTCCTTCTGAAGGCATAGTCTTGCTGTATTCTACAAATTCCGTTAATGTAGGAGGCTTGGAGTACACTTATGATCATAGTCTATACGAGTGGTTATCGCGTGTCGAGGAACTTTCAGCCGAATGCCCTCAAGACCCGGGTTGCATGATCGACGAAGGAGGGGCTTGTAATGCTTGTATGTATATTCCAGAATTCGTCTGTGAAAAGTTCAATGAAGAACTTGACAGAAGTAGTTTGATAGGAGGGTCAAGCAGGTATGAAACTGGATTCTTCAGAAAGTGAAAACGTCATTTTATTCTCGAAGCTCCTTTCACTAGTTAAACAAAGTATGGGTGAAGTCCGCAAGACATTTAGTGTTAAGGATTTGCTTATGGACTGGAAGACATTTCAGTTTACTGATGAATCTGAATTATACGATGCCATAGGGTGGGGAATAAAAATGGGGATAATTACGTTCTTACATAGTAAAAAAAAGGATAAAGGTCTTTTGATGTTTTTGCATGATCCTGCTTCGGTAGTTGAAACTGACAGAATACGTGTTTCAGTTTCGACACCACTTATTTCAAAATTTGGCTTACAACGAACTTTATCTAGGTATAATTTTATATCTACTAAAGAAGCATTTACTAAAGTTCTCGAGTCAGCCAAGAAGGTCATAAGAGTTTCATCGCCATTTCTAGAGAGAAACATAGTAGACAGTGAGGCATTCCCTGAATTTCCAGAATTGGTCTTATCTGCTCTGGAAAGGGGGTGTGAACTCAGAGTTATCTCCCGACAAATATTAACTAGTAGAGCTCCCTATATAAATTGGTTAATTGATTTAGTCAGAAGTCGAGGAATGATAGACCGAGTGAAACTATTTGATTATTATATTGAAGATAACGAACGTATCATACTATCAAGTATCCACGCCAAAATGTTGATTGCAGATCACTCAACGGCATATATAGGCAGCGCAGAATTGAGGAGAAACAGTATCTCTAAGAATTTTGAAGTAGGAACTCTTATTAGTGGTCCTTCTGTTTGGGGGTTAGTAGAATTATTTGATCTTATAGCTTTTACTTCCAGGGGGTTTTTATAATTGGATAATTGGGTCCAATTTGTTCACAAAGAACATAGTGGACAAAATATTCAGGATCAAGTACTTAATGGGTGGAACGCAGATGGTACTCCAAAGACAATATTAGGAAGGCGTTCTTCAGAGGTCATTAAGGAAGTATCTTACAACAAAATAACGCTAATTTTTGGCTATGGTAATTTAAATATTACTCCATTGATCTCAGCACTTATAGTCGATTCGATTAAACAAGGAGATGTATTAGTAGGTATCCCCAGACAACGGTACAAGCACTTGAATGATATTTATCAGAAAAATTATTTCTCACTTATAAATGGAGCTTCAAGATTCTTCTATAATAGTACTTTGTGGTGCAGCGCAAAATTAGACAAAAACTCTTACGGTAGTAATAGAACTGTTTTTGATTTGGGGAGAGTCAAAACTAGACCTAAATGGGGGATGACTGATTATAAGGATTCAAGTGAATATATTCTAAAGCGTGCGCTTGAAAATGGGGAAGTAAATGAAAGGAGTTTCATAGTTACATTTCCATTAACAATTGGGCTTCCTGAACTAATGCTAGAAAACCCGGTTTTTCGTTCAAATAATACTGATTATCGTCTAAGGCCATTGAACCCTAGATTTTTGATACTCGAATCGATAGATGAGGTCTTGCATAACATGAATCCGCTAATTTCAATGATTAAAATCTTACTCAATAGAGATATTGGAGCAGTTATTCATTTCTCATGGCCTTATCAAACAGGTTTGGAAAAATTCATGGAGCAACTTAACAAACTTGAAAAAAATGAATTAGAGAAAATCTCATATTTTCACTTTGGACGAACTATTTGTATCAAGTCAAAAGATTCATTTCTTAACGAAATTACTACTTTATCTAAAGAAGGAGATATTTCTAGTGCGCTTAATAATCACCCAAGTATAAAAGAACTCTCTATTGAAGGGAGGTCTTGGAATTCATATTACCCAGAGACTATACGAAAAATCAATAACCATTTTCTAGTTTGCCTTGTGGGGGACACTATCCCCGTTTCTGACCATTTAAATTCCATTGTCTCTGAACCAACCGATATTGATGAATTAATTGGCAACTTAAGGCAGGAGTTGGTTAGGAGGAAGTTAAGTGGAAATATTGGCTACATTTTGTCATTCTTGCCATTTTTGGATTCCTTTGTCATACCTAGCGAGTTCAGAGTCCCATTTAAAATAAATGCCACTTTCAGAAGCCTACCATTGAGGTCAGCAGTTGAGAACGCAAGGAGTATCGCTAATCATGAGCAAAAGGCAATCCTCAATCGACTACTTTCCTTGATAAATAGGCTCTCAGCCGTCAAAGATTTAAGCCTATCAATTCAGAATCTAAAAACGCCTAATTATCTGGGAAAATCTACTGCTTTAATGACCTATCTACTGTTAAGGGGTTCAATCGAGCAATATGTCGAAATTATTGTCTGTGAGTATAATTATAGGGTCGGATTTGGATATCCCTCTTTAAATTATTTTATAAAAATGCTGAAGGAGATAAAAAACAGAGTGCCTATCAAATTTAAGAGTCTTTTCAGGGAAGAGTTCGTTCTTTTCAATCCAATAACATCCAAATTAATCAAATGCGATTATGCACAGGAAATCCTGGAACTTGATTTTTGTTCTAGTTTTACCGGGCATTCAGTGGAAGTTAAAATAAAATCATTGATGGAAAATGGAAATATTAGGGTTTGCAAAAACAAAATCATTTTTGAGAATATTGCAAGTTTAAAGAAAAATGCAAGTACTTATGATGCTGAGAACACAGAACTTCTCTTACCAGGACCTATTCCATTGCTTTCCTTCGAAGGTGGGATTCCGAAGATAACGCAAGGACTGGATACTATTTTGAGACCATTTAGAGTGGTCGTATTTTTCTCGTACTTTGGTGAGAATTTTTCTAGAATAAAGAACCAGCTTTCTATTTTAGATGGTTTATTAGCAGGAGATACAAACAATCCAATAGTTGCAAAAGATTTTGCGATCTCTAAAAGCCTCAACAACGTTCTGAAAAATGATCATTTAAATCAAATAATTCCTGAAGCACATGAGAGTTACGAAGCACTTAAAAGTGACGACCTTGAAGATGCCCCTCTGGATGACGCTTTCAGAGTTGCATCTTTTGACTACGAAAAAATGGTTAATAATGAAAATAGTAAGAGTCTTTTGGAACAATGGATCAATATCTCTAAGGCAAATAAAGCGAAAATAGCTCAACAGTCTGCGCCAACTGCGACAGATCTAATTAAATTGGCTGTAGTGTTTGACGGCATGCGTAATGAAAGTAATGTTTGGATAAGGAGAGGTTCATATATTAGAGTTGTTCAAAACGAGGATACTAAGATGACTCTAAGTGAGGAACTAGTGCCGGGGTTAAGAATTGCATATATGGAGACGGAATCAAGAGAAAGCCTAGATAATTCTTTTATAAGAGATTATACAAGCTACAGAGGATTAACATTGGAATCTATCTTGGAGCCTTTCGAATGTCTCAAAAATTTTTGCAATGTTCTCTTAGACCAGGATTTCAGGAGCGAATATGATCCAAAAAATTATTCAAGATTGAAATGGCTCTCAGAAATGCAAAAAGAGAAACTTCATAGTACGTTGAAATTCTTGATAGATCCAACTCCTCTGCTTAATAATGACTATGATATGATAAAGAATTATTTTAAGAACAATGAAATATGGCCTAAAATTTCAGAATTATCAACAAGCGATCTCATAGAACTAAAGAGAATGTTTGAAAGAAATGGAGTGAATGACGTTTCCTTATTTAGAACGATGACCGCTTTAGGATTTGATTACGAATTTGCATCGTTTAAAAGTATGCTAAGGAAACTCAATGCAGGGAAAAAGCATTACTATTTTGAGAAGTCTGAGAATCTTCTAGCACTTTCTTTGTTTATAGTTCACCGTAAAACTGAGGAAAATTATGAAGAGTTGACAGGTGCAGGTAAAGAGATAAGGATTGTTTTGCAATTAGTAGGGAAATCTATTCAGAGAGTCATCAGAGGGGAAATTGGTACCATAAATGAAATGGACAACAGGATCAGGGACAGCGTAAAATTGTGTAAGATAACAAAGGTGTTTTAGTTTTATAAATGATTCGCCTTTCTATTTCTATGGAAATTTTATCTGACATTTTCCTTTATAGTACCATGATTCTAATTGATTCTATGTCATACACCATGGTGGATGATTTTATTATATAATTACAGCGTTAACATGCGAGATTCCTCAGGTTGGTCAGGAGGAATTAAGATTTTAATGTGGTTGGATACACCTAGATTACTAAAAAATACAGTAAAGCAACGTTAATGGTGCGATTGAACAACATAGGGGACTGTTTCCATTTTCTTTGGTCTGAGCTCCATAGCCTGTTCAAAGGTATCGGAATATAGGAACTTGTCTGCAAGAGCTTTGTACGGGACCCATGTTCCAGCGAAGCCCAACACTCTTCTGGCATCCGCAATCATCTCAAGTTTCTCTGGGTCCCAGAGTGGTGATACATACCCTGCCCTGGTAAGTGAGTTAAGCGGAATGAATCTCATGGGATACACCGAGGCGCCCCATTTCACCAGATTCTTGAGCCTCAGAAGAAAATCTTCCGGTGTGTCCCCTTTTTTATGCTGTTCATCCCAGAAATTGTATAGCATGTAAAAGATAAGGTTTTTCTTCTTGTATCCAGCATTACCAAGGAGATTGATTGCTTTCTGTATGTAAGGGCCCTCCCAGGGCCAGTCATATGCCATATGTATGCTCTTCGATTTGACATCTGAAAGGAGAGCTGCGGTCTCTTCGTCCATTAGCCTGGCATCGAGTCCCTGATTAAAGTCGGCTTCAATGCCATGATCAATTAGCTCCTTTAACATTGATTTAGCGTAGGGAGAAGCAAGGAAGTTGTTGTCCCATATTGTAACTTTCTTGTGGGAAGGATGCATCAAGTCCAATATGGAGGGTTTCTGGTCCCTCATCCCGCCTTCTACCTTTGGAACAACACAGAACTGACATTTCCTTATGCAGCCACGGGATGTGAATACAATGGACCTATCCCAATCTTTCCATTTATCAACCTGCTTAAGGAGATGATAGGCAGGCAATAGATTCTCAGCTTCTGGATAAAGTCCTAAATGAATCCTAGCATATGGAAATGCTTTTTTTATATTGCCGGGCATTAGTGTAGCGTAAATTCCGCCAACGTATATTGGTACGTCCGAAAATTGATTGTGATAAAACTCTATAGCATCATGAACGGGCTTCCAAGAATATGTGAATAGCGAAGTAATATAGATCTTTGATGGCTTAAAGTCAACTTGCTGTGTTCCATTGACGAGAAACACGCGGTTCCAACTTCTCTCTTCCATTTTTCCCAATTTCAAGAGACCTAGTGGGGGATATTTGGAATAGTAGGAAGGCTCTACTTCTAGGATCCTCATGGATCCTCAATACATGTTCCAATTATAAATTCTTGGATCCCAGTGGACCCTATTTTTTGGACCATTGGTCGATCCAGTGTACAATAAAGTCTGCAATGGTAATAATTTCTATGACATTTCTCGGGTCTTGCATATCATCCATGAATGTATGGTTCGATTTATTTCTAAAAATAGTATGAGTTCCATTCATGATGCCGCTGAAGGCTTCCATGTATTCATCATGAGGGGACCCCTTTAAATCAGGTGGGCTATACTTAGCCTTAAATTCTCTAAGGAGGTCTTTCCATTCAATATGTTCTGCTTCCTTCTTTTGAAGCATTTGCTTCAATTTCTGCTCTATGAAGGTAAATACTCTGTCAGTAGTATCCTTAACATCCCCATTCCCTACGCGTTTAGCCAAATTCGGATCTATAAGGTTCTGTTTGAGAAATGTTATAACTATTTTAGGCCATGCATTTCTCCTAGGAACCTTGGCCAGACCTGTTACAATTGCGGGAGGTGCATTCTTTAGATAACTTTTTACCTCTGAGCTATCAAGGGCTCTGTTTACAAGCTCCAACTTCATTTTATTGGTCGGATCGTGGATGTCTACCTCGCATTTTTCTGCTTTCGATCTGAACTGCTGAGCTAACTCAATTTTTTGGTACATCTTTTCCTTGTTATCCTGAATTTTTTCCATTTCCTGAACAACAAGACCTGTTTTATTTTTATTTTCATTTGATTCGGCCCTCTTTTCAAGTCGTACATTTGACTTAGCCAGATTAACAATACCAATAGCGACCTTAGAATCAAAGTCAGCTATTGCATACAACTCATTAAGTAGAGACTGGGTTTTTTCGACAAATATTTGAAGGTAGTCACTTGCCACGAACCAATCTCTACTTGTATTTATCTCAATTCTGTCATCTAGTAGAATTATTTCTCCATAGAATCTCGGCGAATATTTTGCATGAAACTGGGCCTGAACTACAGTCCCGTCACCAACAGTAAGGCCTTTTCTTTTCAGGAGAATTCGTGCATCCTGAAATGAAGACCCTGATTTGTTATATACTGCCCATATTTTGCCAATAATAGTGCCATCATTGGCTTTAACATCTTTGGTCCAAAGAGTATCTGTTATTGCAATGGAACCTGATTCAAACTTCTTCAGATGAGCAATATCCCCATTAATGTCTAGGGTAATATCAATTTCATTCGTCACACGTTCCAAAAATTTGTTTATGGAATCCCTATGTGGGAACGTGTCGCTAATGGGTAAATTGACAGTATATTCAATAAACTTTTTCATGTTAGTATTTTCGATAAGATTAAGAGTATCTCTACTCAGATTCTCAAACCTAATTTGAGTGAAAGAGTCCCCGGGATCATTTATTTCGTCTTCCTTCACATAGAATATATTTTCTATCATCTCCTCAAAAGTCGTCTGAGGCGCTTTACTGATTATATCCCTGTATCTTTTCATGTCGATGGTCCCTATATAGGTTCTTTTTCCGACCATTTTTGTTCGAACTATTATAGTATCGCATGCACCGGAGCCAGCGTACATACCAATTCCAAGCTCTCCAATTTTTTCTTTTCCCTTGAATGATTTACCAATGCTAAAAGCCTGGGCAATTAGGGATTCTTTATCCATTCCCTTTCCATGGTCCACAATCTCTATGTCACTACCATGAAGACTTATCTCAATAGAGAACGAGCCACTGTCGATCGCATTCTGTATGTACTCCCTAAGCCATGTCACATTTCCTGAATACTGGCGCCTCCCAATGTCATCTATAATTCCTGCATATACTACCGGATTAAGTTTTTCAAACATCTTTATTCACCCTATCCATACTGTTCAAACCACCTTATTATAAGAAACTACAACATCATAGAATTCAGTCATTTCAAAATCCCGTCGTTTTTTGAAACTTCATTCCCACTCGACCGTAACCTTCCCTTTCTTCGACTCCTTTGAACCGAACACCGACTTATGAACATACAATGTACCGATAACAGGCGATCCTGTGCTTTTCTCCGGAGACCGGTAAGTGCTCTTAGTATCGCGTTCGAACTGAAATTCTATCTCTTTTCTGTCCATGTTATTTCATTCCTTTGAGAATAACCTCAATCCCTTCGTTTTCGTTACATCTCACGGCAACGTTGACTTCAGCGGGCATGTTTCAGTCAGGAAACAAATTCCTTGGAAGCACTACAACCAACTTATTCTTACTCAATATCATTTTGTTGCTTCCCCTGTAGATTTAGAGAAATAGAGCGCCGTTCATGCTCGCCCTAAATTTTGCCTTGATCGGTCTCCTTGAGATACTGTCCATCTGCTTTACCCTTTCAAAACCTCCTTCACATCAAATCTCTTTCTTAAAGTACCTGAACTATTTTCTCCGTCCTCGCCAACTATCAATACTGAATTATAATACTGATTCCAAAGATCACTACCAGCAAGGAAGTCCACCACACAGCATTTACGGTTTGACCTTACATAAACTTTTTCATGGAATTTTTATTTAAATCATTCTTCGCATGACTATTGCCAAATAATTATTAAAGCGCCTTGATACTGGTCCCTTAAATGAGCGGATAACATTGGCTTATGCCGTTACTTACTTTCCTTTCAAATTCCAAAATTAATCTTTAGTCCCTCATATAATCGGATTTATGATCTTCATTTTGTCGGTATTGTTTTTTAAATCGCATTCGGTCATTTATGGATCATTAGAGAATATGAGAACAAGAGAACTTATTGATTGAATTTAGAATGTTTTACTGGCATTCATTGCATATTATTTTTCTTTCTTTCCACATTGTTAACCTGTGCTACGAGTTTCTCAAACAACTCTTTCGGAACCTCCAGAATTACCTTTATACTTGGAATTATATGGATATTGTAAAACCATCCACTTTCCTTGGAGAAGTCCCCACTCATCTCTAGAGGATGTGGGTCCTGCTATATATGCCTCTGAGCCTCATACTTCCTCCTCCAGAGAGACGATAGAATCAAATTGAATGTAAATTCTCTTATTTGCACTTTCAATGAGAATGCCGTTCCTCTGCTCTGCAAGTAGTATGCCTTCATAGAAAGCTTCTGCATTGAGAAGGACCTTAACAGATTTGCCGATCCAATTGTCGAGATCCTTAACGTTCTTCTTATGGAATTTCATAAATCTGAATCAGGTTGAAATTTCTGTTATCTATCGATCTGCGAGCTGCTTCAAAGAAGTCATGATGAATCCAGAAAAAGTGATTCGTGGATTTTATGTCCTTATCGCAGATATCACAATGGAAACCCTGAACTTTATTTCCGCTGAGTATCCCGAATCTGCGAAGCATTGATCTGATTACAACGTAAGAATAATGACTCATGGTTTCCCTCCCTTACGAGCATTGACTCGATCAACCTGTAAAATCAGATTCTCTAGCAAGTCTTTAGGAATGTCAAGGATTCTCTGAATGTTCGGAATCGTATGCAGATTATAGTACCAACCTGTTTCAGGTGAGAAATCCCCAGCAACCTCTAACTGTTGTTTTGCAGTCTCGATTGCCTTTAAGGTCTTGCCCAGGGTCTTTAGAGGATTATGTTCGGTGAAAGCCAGCATGGATGTTTCGCCCTCTGCCATCTCTTTCTCCATTTTTTCTTTAATCTCTTTCCGCTTAGCATCCAGATTTTCCTCGGATAGAAGATCCTGATTAAGAATAAAGTCTAAGTCCGCTTTTGCAGTCATCTGAAGCATGCGCAGGACGTTTAACTGATTCAAATCCAACCGTGCTGAGTTAAAGCTCTCACTGATAGGTTCCTTCTTCCGTGATTCAAGAACGCCACTAGCGAAGGTGCCTACGCTTTCGTAAAACGACTTTATGCGACTTATAGTCTCTTCCTGACTTAAATTTCCGAACACTTTATGCATGTCATCTATCTGTTTTGTAAGTTCCGGAACCTTTGCCTCTAGGGAATCGAGTTCTTTGTTCTTTTCA
>JAKBRR010000343.1 GCA_021845325.1 Thermoplasmata archaeon | reverse complement strand
CAATAGAAGGTTTTCCCTTATTCTGTTCAGTATCATTACCGATTCAGATTCATCAGGAGAATCCAGTAACCTGGTTATCATATCGGTAATTCCATTGGGCGCAGATACAACCGCGAAGATGCGGTCATAAGTATCGAGATGTGACATAATGGAATTCGCAGTACTTTCAAATGATGCTTTATGACTCAGGATGGAACCTCCTGCCTTAATAACAAGTTTTTTCTCCCTTTGAACTCTTATGTTTTCCATTGATAAAGGGTCAGATTTTCTCATTATTAATTAATTATTTAATTGCATATTCCGTTGAGTAATATTAGAGTGAAACCGATTTGAGATACTTTTCCTCTATATCATTGTACGGCTCAGCCCATTTTAATTTGTAGCCAAGGCTTAAAAGTTGACTTATTGCTTTTGAATTGTCCATACCATTCAATAATTTTAATAAAAATGTGGATTCATTCAGAAAGGTTAATTGAACATTTTCAAGTTTCATATTCACATGTTTAATATCTATGGGAGTCTCCAGTGTTACCTTAACAACGTTGTCGTTACTCTCATTAGCTGTATCGTAAATCTTCTTTCCCCTGTCTACGATAATTACTCTGTCTGAAACCTCCTTTGCTTCAGAAATCAAATGTGTGCTCATCAATATTATAATATCCCTTTCTTTTTTTAGATTGATTATAAGGTCTCTGACCTCCTTCATTCCCCTCGGGTCAAGGCCAAAGGTTGGCTCATCCAGAATAAGTATCCTGGGTTCCATTACAAGCGCCACAGCAAGACATACCCTTTGTTTCATTCCTCTGGAATATGTACCTGTCTTTCTTTCCAGATACTCTTCCATTGAAAGAAGATTTGACAGATGATCCAGTTCCTCCTTAATTTTTGCCCTGTTTGCTCCTTTAACCCTTGCGGCAAATTCTATAACCTCCCTTCCTGTAAGATAAGGATAAAATTCAGGTTGTTCGATGAGGGTTCCCACGCTCTGCAAAGCAAGCATGGGATTCTCTGACACAGATATGCCATCAATAGTCACAGAACCGGAAGTGGGTTTAATTATGTTTGTAAGGGTCTTAAGAAGTGTGGTCTTTCCTGCTCCGTTTGGCCCGAGAATGCTTACACATTGTGGCTGATCTATTTGAAGGTTGAAATCTGATAATGCCTCAAGTTTTCCGTATTTTTTTGTGAGGTTGGTAATTTCTATATGAGGCATTATTTAACCTCCTTTCTCTCGAATAAAAGAAGAGCTCCTGCAAGTGAAACTATGGTATAAAGAAGCATTATGATTAAAGATGTTAAAATGTCAGAATATCCGGCTCCGTCTGGTGTTACAGTGAAACTTCCAAAGCCTGTTGATATATTCAGATATACTCTTTCGATTATGGAGGCTGAGTTGTTGAGGAGATAATACGGAACAACCTTGTATAATACCTCAGAAATAATGGAATATGCATTGAATATGAGGAAGTAAAGCAGAAATACAGAAATATAGGCATAGGTGTTTTTGTTAAAGATTGTACTAACAAGAAATGTTACCGCCACAATTGAAAAAATAAAAAGGATTGTAAGACCCATACTGAGGAAAAAAGGAAGCAGCAGAATACCGTTAAAAACCATATAAAATACTATGCCCTGCACCACAAGATATACCATTATTACCGCTATTGTAACAGATACCGCTGCGAAATACTTTGAGAGAAGCAGGATATATCTCGGTATTGGAAGAGGAAAGACATAAAACGCTGTTCTGGTCTCTATCTCACTGGAAATTGCAGGGGAGCCAAAGAATACTGAAGCAAAAACAGGGAGATCAAGAAGAACAAAGGACCAGAGAAATCCAACCAGACGCTGGGAAAAACCCGGCGTGTTGAAGAATCCCTTAAAGTTAGAAAATAATGATGGCAGTTTTGGTATATATGTGAATGTAAAATAGGTAAGAAGCAAAGATACAAGTATTGTGATTATGAGCATAATATAGAAGCTTCTGGACCGGTAGTAATTTTTAAAATAATATGTGTAAGACTCATAGAACAGGGTTAACGAGCGAAACAATTTATGCACCTAAAAGTGATGTTTTCATTGTTTCAAGTTTCTTCAGAATCGTGAATGCTTCATCATATTGCTTCAACCCTATTTTAATTGATATTGAAATTGATTGTTTAGTAATATTGAAAGTTGAAGGAACTCCTGTCATATTTAAAATGCTATGTATCTGCTTTGTATGATTCAACAGGGAAGAAGTATTAAATTGAAAGTTCAGGAACGTGCTTGAATAATTAATAAATCCGTTCATTGAGTTGTATGTTTTACTGGCATTTCCAATAACAAAGGAAATGTTTTCACTGGCATAAAGATAATTAAAACCTGCATATGAATCTCCTCTGGAGTGCAGGAAAAGCGAGGTATTTATAAAATTAAGGTTACCGAGCAGAATATCATTTCCAGACAGTGCTGTAAAATAGATCGTTGCATTTGTAAGTTCTACCAGTTTTAGAATTTCAAGGGGGTTCGACCTTACAGAATATA
>JAKBRR010000342.1 GCA_021845325.1 Thermoplasmata archaeon | reverse complement strand
GGTAAGAAAAGTAATGATCCTGTATTGGATGGAATCCAGTCTATACTTTATATATAATTCAGGTCATCGGTAAACATAAGTGAAAGACCTAGAGCCCCGTCGATCTTATCAAATATGAAGTGGGTCAACTGGCCATATCCCATAATCTCCTTGACAAAAGAACCAGACATGAATGACCATGTATCATTGTTTATCTCTTTAAACACAAAATCTTCCCCTAACTTTTCTATTATTAGCGGTCTGAGTTTTCTGAATATGGATTGTGAATCAAGTACTTTTACTGTTCCTTGAACATTTTCATGAACCAATTTTACATCTAATCTGGACATTTGTTCCATAAGATCAAAATCATCATCATTTATCCTGAACCTAATTCTGTCACATTTTATTTCAGTGAGTATATCAAGCAGGCAGGATGCTATGGCTTTTCTTGAACCTGCATACTCCATTACCTTTGCCTCCATTTCACCTATCTTCTTGAACACAACAGCGTATGCCTGTAGGGTTTTATTCTGATCTCTAATTTCAAGAAGTTCCATCTGGAAACCTTTCCTCTTAAACCATAATGCGTTTAACAGAGTCTTGAATTCATCAGCAGTTCTCATGTATCTGAATTTTTCTTTCATGTGAATCCTGTGATATTGGTCCGCATTAGCTTTTCTTTCCTCCGGTGAAGTTATTTTCACCATATAGTCCCCTTTCTGGTCTATATCATTATTTTTTACTGTTTTATCAATCACAGCTAAGTAATCAGATCCAGTTTTGACGCAATCCATTTTTGTATACAGCTCGATCTCTCCAGAAACCAGTAGTAGATCTATTCCGGAATCTCTGTAGAATTCAGTCATTTCAGTGATGATTCTCGTAGAGAGCCCTTTATGCCTGTGTTCCTTCAATGTGGATACTGAACCCAGGGAAGCAACATCCAGGATAGCACCGTTAATATATACCTTGGATAGAAGCACACTTGCCTGGCTAACAGGAACTTTTCCATCGTCAATGTAGAATGTATTTTGTATATTCTCAACAGATAATAAATGAGGAAATTCAATCCCCATGGATGAACCGGTAACATTTCCAGGCCTGAAAACTGAATCAAGAGAATCTATGAGCATCTCTCTGGTCTCGACAGTTCCTCTCTTAACATCACTATACACAATTCTTAAGATTCTTCCTGGTTAAATTAAGTTTGTTACCAAACGTAAATATGTTCATAGCATGAGAGTCCTGAAGATAATGGTAATGAATTCTTGTGTTGGAACAAAATCTGTATTGTTAAAATTTTTTTATTCACTGGAAAACATTTCAAAATCTTTATCTATATTTCCTGAATCGATTGGTCATGAACTTGAAATATTACAAGTTGAAGATTCCAATGAAATCTCCGTTCACCACTAGCTTTGGAACTACCTCGGACAAGGACGTTATTATTTTTGAACTGAATCATGAAGGGATCAGGGCATTCTCGGAATTAATTACGAGTGAGGATCCATTTTATGGGCCGGAGGATAATACAACAGCATTTCACATTATCAGGAGTTATCTTGTGAAATTGGTTCAAGGAATGCCATTGCCTGAAAAGTTCAATGAGGATTCCAAATTTATCAGGGGAAACAACATGGCAAAGGCAGCCATGGAAATGTTGCTCTATGATTATCATTCCAAGATAGCGGAAAAACCTCTTTTCGAGTTTCTAGGTGAGAAGCCAAGAGGTTATGCAAATGCTGGCATTTCCATAGGAATCGATAAAATAAATATTACCCTGCAAAAAATTCAGGAATCACTGGATAAAGGATACAAAAGGATCAAAGTAAAAATCAAGAAAGGGGAAGAAGTTGCAATATTAAGGCCCATAAGAGATCAGTTTCCCGATATAGTTCTCAGTGCGGACGCCAACAGTGATTATACTGTTAAGGATTTTCACCTGCTTGAAAAAATTGATAGATTTGACTTAGTCTATCTGGAACAGCCACTTTATCATGATGATATAATCTACCACTCGAAACTTTCAAAATTGCTTTCAACACCAATATGCCTGGATGAATCCATTACGTCCCCAGAAATAGCAGAAAATGCTTTTGAAGTGGGTGCATGTAAGGTCGTGAACATTAAGCCCGGTAGAGTTGGTGGATTGTATAATTCCAATCTCATAGCACGAATTGCCAGAAAAAATAAGGGACATTCATGGGTCGGTGGTATGCTTGAAACAGGAATTGGAAGAGCATTTAACATAGCAATGGCATCCAGTGAGTATATAGACTATCCGGGTGACACTTCTCCCAACGAGAGATATTTCAACCAGGATATAGTGGATAGGCTGTTTGAAATGAATGATGGAATTATTAAACCATTCAATTCTCCAGGAATAGGAGTGCAGTTGAATGAATCGATGCTCAACAAATTCAAAGTTGAAGAAGGGGTGTTATCATAGAAATACTGGATGATCTGACAGCCAGAAAGGGTGAAATGATAGAAATGCTCAGAGATATGGTAAGCATGGAAACCCCTTCAACAAATAAACAACTTCTGGAT
>JAKBRR010000341.1 GCA_021845325.1 Thermoplasmata archaeon | reverse complement strand
TGCCGGTTCTATGGGGGTGGGTCCAGTGTTCCTGACAGCAAATGTAAAAGTAGCGGAACCTCCCATCGCTCTGTAAGAGGTATTATTAAGAATTAAACCGGAATTGTCAGGAACAGTCATTGTGAACGAGCTTTGTGTGGTATGAAATGGATATGGAACTATTCCTATGAACAGGATAAATATCACAGAAACGGCAAGTGCTTTTGAGTGAGCTCGAACAGCCTGAAGATGATTTAGTGACATGGGTGCGTTGACACCCATGAGAAGAATAAATACAGGAAGGATAAGCCATGATGGAAAAGTTAAGGAAAAAGCAATCATTGCAAATAGAGAAATGTAAGAGATATCCCTCTTCAGTTTCTGGTTGTTGATCGCCATTATGACACCTCCATCCAAAAATCCGATTGGAAAAGCGTTGAAGGAGGTAAATATCATTCCCACCCATCCTGCATATGCCAGTGGATCAAGATTTCCCTGAATTGGCAGATATCTTAATATGATAAACTGGAAAAGCAAAGGGGAAGATATTGTGTGAGCTGGAATATTTACAGATGTTATTACAGGTATTGCATAGGATATATCTTCAATGCCTGCAATATAAAAAATCATAGCGGCGACAAAACCAAAAATCAATGAAAGGGAACTTGAAACAATCATATCGTTCCTGTTTTTGTATGGAACCTCCGGGGCATTTATCAGACCCATTGTACCCATGGATATGGGGTTTGGAACAAAAATCGGGATTGAATAAGGAATTCCGGATCTTCTATGCACAATAACCTTTGGAATCTCCCTGATAAAGAATATTGTAAAAATTGGTATTGCAAAATAGATAATCGATGCAAAAAGGGCTTCGCTGGCTGTTGAACCGGAATAATAGGAGGATGAATATGTGAAACCCGCATATATTATACTTAGAATCGTAAGGATGAGGAGGAGGAGTTTTACATTATTATTTACCCGTTTATCCCTTCTCATTACGCCTATTTCGTTCTCCTCGTCCATGAAACATATATAGCCTGAGTTTTTTATAGAATCGTAAAACTTATCAAAAAAAAGTTCGTTGTTGATGTCTGGAGGTAGTATGAGGAAAAGGATGTCACCCTCTTCCTTAATGTCAATCTTTCCAAATATGCTCTCCGCTATGTGTTTGATCCTGTCCTTTTCCCTGCTGCTAATACTCATTTACTGTTTCCAGAAAGCTGTATTTAAAATTATGTTTATTAACCTTTCATTATGCTATTTTAGAATTTTCAAAAATTCTGCAAACTGATCCCTGTTTAATTCAATCTTTGAAAATCTTGACGGTTTTACCTGCGATTCATGAGAAACGATATTCAGAAGTTCTTTCACCATTGATGGATCGCTTGAAATTACTGAGCAGGTTAAGGCTTCTTCATTCATTATGACAAAATTGCTGTTTTTACTCATAATATATTTTATGAGAAACTGATAAACCTCCTGATCAATGTTTCCTTTTATTATGTTCCATCTGTGCTGACCAATTGTTGATTCAACAGATGATTCATACAAAGATTCAGCCTGTGTCTTGATATAAAGTTCAAGCTTCTTTCTCAGGTCTATATTTTCCTGAGCCAGTTTCTGAACCCCCTGTGAAATATCTTCAGAGGTGATCCTCGTAGCTTTCCTGATCTGATCCAGCTGCGAATAATTAGCCTGAATGTAGTCCAGAGCAGATTTTCCCGCACAGAATATTATCCTCTGAATACCTTCCTGAATGCTTTCCGCAGAAATTATTTTAATTATTCCTATTTCTCCAGTATTTGACAGGTGAGTTCCACCACACCCCTCAATGTCAATGCCCTCAATTTCCACGACCCTTAGTTTAGAGCTTAAGGGAACGCCACCTTCAAAGAGCCTGAATCCATATTTTTCCGTGGCCTTATTCCAGTCCATAAATGACGCTTTGATTTTTCTGTTTTCCATAATTGCCTTTAGACAGCGCTTCTCAATTTCACTTATATCCTCGTCTGTAAGCTTTCTGTTATATGATATATCGATTCTTGAGCTTTCCACACCTTTCTGGGCACCCGCCTGCCATACCTGTTCTCCTAGATATTCACGCATTACACCAAGTATTAGATGCGTTGAACTATGATGAACCATTAATCTCCTTCTTCTTTCGATGTCGATGTGACCTATTATTCGGGAGCCCTTATCAACGGGTGACTCTAGAGTGTGCACTATGGCCTCCCCTTTCTTTTCTACATTTGTTACCTGCACATTCCTGCCCTTGTATACAAAATAGCCAAGATCATTGGGCTGTCCGCCACCTGTTGGATAGAAGGCGGTCTGATTTGGTATTATCTTATTTTTGCTTGAAAATAGAACAAGGGCATTGAAATCATAAATGTGGGTATCATCATAATACAGCGGTCTGGTCTTTATTTCAGGATATATTTCGATGTTGCCTTCACCTGATTTTTGCCCTATTTTGTGCCTTGCAGCGATAAGGGAATGAAAATCCTTTGGTATTTCAACGTTAACATTCTGTGAACTTGCTATTTCTCTTACCAGA
>JAKBRR010000340.1 GCA_021845325.1 Thermoplasmata archaeon | reverse complement strand
TGCAGTTCTGAGAAATCTTTTTTCTTATAACTTGGGTATCTGTCATAGTATTTCCCTCCTCAGATAAATCCTGTAATAGCTGAACCAAGGGCGTTTTTCTTCCTTCGACTTTTTCTTCTCGTTCTCTAATACCTGCTTGAGTTTTGTGATGACATTTTCATCCAGACCAGACACATCATATATTTCGAGCCCACCTCTGGCTTTCCCAGCTCCAGATCTCCTGCTGCCTGCATCAAGTTCGACTTCTATACTAATTGGGATGTGCCTAAGTAGCGCATAATCTTTGGGAAATATTGTTAGCGCATCAGCATTCCCTTCAAGATTCTCTTTTAATTTATTTATAAGAGGCGGGAATTCTCCCCTTCCCATGTGCAAAAATCTCCTACAGTCATTCGCACAGCTGTCTTTGTATTCCTTAAAGTAAATCTCAATTTCCAATTGCCCAGAATAGGGAAATCTTATTCCTTCTGGAGTTCCAGTATCAGTTTCCATCAGTTCTCACCTACCATTTCCACCACTTCTAACAGTGTCTCATGCTCAATATCTCTCAATGACTTAATTTTTCCTTGGTCGATCTTTGATTTTAAAGACTTTAATACTTGCTCTGTGTTCACCTCAAAAGTCCCTTCCCCCAGTGATTTCTCGGCGAACTCTTTCAGTTGTTCCTTGCTCAAGGCAGGGATTGAAATTGGGTACAGTCTTGAAATCAATGCAGGATCCACCATTTCTGGCTTATTCGTTGTCGCTATCACAAGAGTGTTGGAATGATCAATATCATCTAGCAAGTGAAAAGCAACCGAGTTAATAGAAAAGTGCCACTCTTTAGCAATTTCAATATCTCTGCTCATTAGGGTGCTTTCGATATCATCAAAAATTATTATTCTCTTCTCAATTTGCTTGCCGTCAGAGTTTGCAATAAAAGCTTTCTTCAACTTTTCTTCTGCGTCTCCCCATTTTGGTGAAGCAATGTCTGATCCATCAAGCAGGAAGACCTTTACTGGTGTGCCCTTACCTATTAAAAGTGCAGCCTGTTTTGCAATTTCTGTCTTTCCGTTTCCTGGGGGACCTGAAAGCAGAAATCCTGAAAACTTCAAGCTAACATCATTTTTGAATACATAGTCTGCAATTTTATAAATTCTCTTTGCGATTTCGCTCTGATACCCAAGCAATTTCGTTGCCTTTATTCTTGTACTTATTTCCATTAACCTTATCCTCCTGTATCTATCTCGTCCTAATATTCTCCCTTAATCTTTGGAGATATTGAACTATGTCTGGAGATATAACGTAAACCTTATCGTCGTTGCCATTATCTTCAACATCGATTGTAGCCTTTTGCGCATAGTCTGTACTAAGGGAACTGAGATTGGTTATTATCGTCCCATAGACATTACTTGTCCCCCTTCTTTTCTTCAGAAATTTGTTTGTTCTTTCAAGAGAAATCTTACCATCGCTGTTCCCTACTAGGATTGACAGCATGATGATCCATGGTTTTTTTGGAACAAGGTTCAATTTTTTGACCTCCTCTCTTGAGTCACAATGGGAATAGTCTCGAATTAAAGGGAGTAACGAATAAAATCCTATAATGTGACCATATCTCTGTTCCGCTCGATCAGTTACCGATGAGCGTTTGTAAGATTCTTTCAGGTTCTTGATCACATCGCCAGGATAAATTTTTGGCGAATTACCGCTGTTAAGTGATGAAGATTCCCAATTTATAATGGAAACATCAGATAGTTCTTTTAAGATTTTCAATTGATTAAGTCTGGTCTGTACCTTCTTCGTGAATAACTCCAGTGTTGTCTCATTGTTACCTTTATCTATGAATTGATCCAGGAAGAATTTCATTGAGTTCTTATATGTCCGAAGCAACGAATCTTCCTGCACGATGAATGCAAATTCTCTTAGCATCTTGAATACAGACTCCCTATCAACGGAGGGATTGTATGATAACTCTTTCTTTGCGTCTTCAAATAAAACGTCTATGAGGTCCTTCAATTCTTCGCATTCAGTGCATTTCTGACCCCCGTCGGTAACTTTTCTCCCACAGAGGATACAGTTTGTGTTCATTGATATCATGATAGTAGTATATTATAATATTAATACATTATGTAATGCAGTAACAATGCAATCATTAAACCACTTAACTTTTATCCTTGCTACAAGGAAATATAGATATAACATTACAGATTGCAGATGTTATTATGAATTTAGAAGAAGACAAGAAAGGGTGGGCACTCCTTTCTGGCGGAAAAGATAGCACGCTAGCTGCAGTTGAAATGAGTATAAAAAACAAGTTGGAAGGCGTGGTATACATTGATACTGGTATAGGGCTGAATGAGACAAAAGAGTATGTTGAAGAGATTTCCTCTAAGTTTGGCTGGGACCTGAAAGTTTTTAAAGGATACACTAGTTATGACTCTTATGTTTTAAAGCACGGGTTTCCCACTCCAAGTGGACATGGTCAGATAATGCATATTCTGAAACTAGATGCAGTCAGGAGGTTCATATCTTGGCATAAAAGAGAGATTGGCGTTCCTCCTCTTCTGTTTTCTGG
>JAKBRR010000339.1 GCA_021845325.1 Thermoplasmata archaeon | reverse complement strand
ACTTGGGCAAGATCTGAGAGATCATCTGCTACGAAACGATGTGCCTGACCATATAAGAGTGCTCGTTACACCAAAAACAACGGATGAGGTTCTGCACTCACTGAAGATCCAAGTATCCTCATTTGATGGTGGTAAAGACGAATACATGCATGCAAACATTGAGTTTTTTGCGTGGCTTCTTGATTCCGGACAATTAGAGTTGCTAGAAGGATTTCCGTTAGAGTCGCAGAAAAAAACGGCTATCAAATTGACTAAAGTGAATTCGGACATAAGACCGTTAGCACCTAAGGAATTTTGGGGGGGAAATGGAGCTCAATTCTCGGATGTTTTTCAGGACGAACTGATAGTCTCAAGCATTTACTCGAAGAGGATTCCAAATAAAAAAATGTGGAAACCTCTTGTCAAATCACACTTTTTGAGAGTTAAACCTATATATAGGCTCAATAAGAATCTCAAAGGTGATGACTTAGAGAAATATTGCGTACCTATCGATGATATGGATGAACATACGGAACATGAATTTATTGATAAAGTGGAGCTTAGTAATATTGCACATTTTAATATTGAAAATAAGGGTATACAGGACACAGTAAGAAGGTCAAAAGAGAAAGCTAGGAGATTCATTAATTTCATATTTCAATATCTCTTAGAGAAGGATTTATCATGGCATACTCCTATTATGGTGAAATGCAAATGTGGTAAAACTCATCAGATTCTCCCATCTACTTGGTTTTGTAAACTTAAACAACTCAGTTGGATCCCAACGAGTAGAAATCACTCAGAACCACCATCCTCTCAGAACCTAGCTAAATTAATTGAGAATGACCAGCAATTGCTTGAAATGTGCAAAAAACCATTACCTGCGGAATTCCTAAGGAGTCTAGGGATAAGTTATGTAGAAATGTTAATGTCAATCACATCTAAGGACAGCAAAGAGAGGGCCGAAATCGAGCATTCGATTGGAGTTCTGTTTGATACATTCCGTTCTGATCCTGCAAATCTCAACTTAATGGCGCAATTTGCCGGAAAGGATCCTAAACTATTTATAAGGGAAGTAGAAAAGAGTTTTTCCAATCAAGAGTTAGTTAGAAGAAATAAGGAAACTGGAACACTTGTTGAGAATTTATTAAAAAGCGTTCTGGAAAAAGAAGGATTAAAATTGACCCGTACTGGCATTGGAAGTGATTATTCAGTCGAGAATGATTTTTTTGATGAGGATTCTGAGGTAATATTAAAAGTGGAGAAGGAAGGGAAAGTGTTGCAATATTTGGAAATTAAATCAACTCACGAAAATCTAGCAAAAATCACACCCACTCAGGCAAAGAAAGCTTCTGACGAGGGTGAAAAGTTCGTTTTGGCAATCGTCAAATTAGATACCGAGATAACAGAGGAAAAGGTCAAGAAGTCCGTGAAATTCATTTATGGTATTGGATCATTAGTAAAGAATTCATTGGATGCTATTTCTTCCGTAATAAAATCGGAAGAGGAAATCACAAAAGAAAGCAATGAAATAAAAATTGAATGGGAAAGTGGGCAGATCAGATTCATTGTTGGGGAAGCTCTTAGGTCAAAAGGCAAAACCCTTGAAGACTATATATCTTCTTTGAAATTGATCGGTGGTTAATTGGTCACCCAAACGCCTAACTGTCACCAATCGGTTCTAAATCCTTTGAGTCTAAGGAGACTATGCTCTATCGGCCGATGCCATGGAATCCGAATTAATGCCGATTCAAGAAGAAAAGTGGATCTCCAAATCCAGCTGGAAGCTGGACAATGAATCTTATCGGATAGAGTTAAAACATATATTTGTTGAATATCAGATAGAACAGCCATTTCGTTTAGACTTTTATTTTAACAAGGGAACATGTATCTTCTAAGACATTGAAAAACTTGTGTCAATAGAGCAATCCGACAAACGACAGCATGGAGATTCTCTTGATCTCTACAAATTACATCAAGAAGGGACTAAAAAAACTCAGCACTAAAAGAGATCATATGAAGAACCAGTTAGAAAAAATATTTGGAGAAACACAAAGACCTTAAAGGCAAGGTTTTCTTTTGGTCATGGATTCATAATGATGGGTTATACTTTGGATATATGCTTCTGCGGATAAGAAATAACAATGGGAGAACATGGTAGATACATTAGTGCTGTTGAAACGATAATATGCGATTTAAGGCTGACTGAAATCTCAAAATGCAAAGTCATGCCATAGGGGTGATGGAGAATCGAAAGTATGCATAGCTATGAGAGAACAGGATCAAAGATGGCATGAATCAGGTTTATTTTATTTAACTATTAATATATCCCAAAGTGACCCAGTGTAGAGCTACGCTACTTTATATACCATGATTTTTAGGTATAAAAAAGAGATAATAAATAGACTAACTTTGGTACAGGATACCTGCTTATTCAATTCAAAGAAAAGTTAAGTATTCGCTGACCTGAAAGTCAGTTCCGTTCTATTTCTGATCAGTTGGTCACATTACCGAAAATCCTAACTCCTGCCTCATATCCTCTTCTTAGCATGGTTGTGTTTCTTTCAGTATATTTTC
>JAKBRR010000338.1 GCA_021845325.1 Thermoplasmata archaeon | reverse complement strand
ACTGTTAAAGATATATAAGGGGAACTCCAGAAGGGGTTTTGCAAATCTATTGCACACTTTCCATGAAATAGGTGATGCACATGACTGAGAAATTTACAGTTGAGCAGAAGGAACGGATTGTAATTGAATAATTTACAGCAACAAACATTGCTGAACTGTGTAGAAGGTATTGTATAATTTTATTTCGCAGTTCCACAGATGGAGGGAAAAGTTTAGAAGAGTCGTCAAGGGGAAATGAATACCAGAAGGAGATAGATGATCTTAAAAAGTTAGTGGGTGATAAGGCACTTGCAATAGATGCTTTAAAAAAAGTCGACTAGGGAAGAAATAATGATGGCTATTGAAATACTCAAGAATAAAATGCTGGTTGCAAGAATATCCAGAGCGATGGATATCCCAAGTTCATCCATCTACTACAGAAAGACAGAGAGATCAGGAAAGAGGAAGTCTGGAATTTCAGAGAACATTGAATTTGATATCATCATATAGAACAACCTATGGTTACAGGAGAATATAGGCACTTCCTAGGAATTCCGGCATTCATGTAAACATAAAGACTGTCAAAAGGATCATGAGTACACACTATCTGACATTTCCCTATGCAAAACATAAGAATAGAACGGGAAGAAAGGATCTTACTAAACCTAATAACATTAACATTCTCTGTGAAACAGACATTCATTAAGTGAACACAGTCAGGGATGGAATAGTATATATTATTAGCATAAAGGACTGTTTTAGCAAGAAATGGATTTCCTGTGAATTTTCAAAAACATGCACAGCAAAAGATTGTATTAAAGGAATTGAGAATGCATATGTGATCAGGTTTCCTGATGGAAATCATATGATCTCATTCTCAGAACAAACAATGGGCAGCAATATGTATCTGAATCATTCAAAAACACAGTGAAGATTCTTGGAATAAGATCGAAATATATCCGGAAACATACTCCTGAGGATAACGGTGATATTGAATCGTTCCATAATTCAATTAAGACAGATTACATATGGCCAAAAGATCTGGAAACGTTTGAGGATGCAGAGAATCTGATGGAATATGCATTCAAGGATTACAATAGTGTGAAACCACATTCATCAATTGAATATCCTCGACTGGATGAGTTAGAAAGGAGACTGTTTGAGGATGATAGCTTCAGGGATAAATTCCTTGAATGGAGAAAAACAAAGTAGGAGAAAAGAATGAAAAACAGAATTGAAAGAAAAAGGAGGTTGATGGAAAATGTCTCACTGGAAGACGGAATATATGTCCAGAATAAGGGGCTCAGATAATATAGAATTAAATAACAAAAAATAATAAAGCACTGTGAAAGATGTATTCTTTGTGAATAATGCAGGACAATATTCTGGCGTAGGGGTGAACTCCCAACTTTTCATTAATGCTGTTAAAGAAATTGTAAATGTGAGAGTCGTAAATATCAAACTACATAAAAAAATAGATCTAATTCCCGGAGAAATAAGAGATAGATCTTATACATCCTATATTAATATAAATAGGGCTCTTGCCTCTCTAAAGAGAGTAACTGTGGATCAAAGTTATACAACAGTTTATTCTGATGCTACTTCCATTTTCTACGCGAAACCCTTAAAGGGGATAGTATTTTTTCATCATGCAAACTTATTTACCAATCCCAAAGGATATCCATTTTCTCAAAAGTTTGCATTGAGAATTATTCTTAAAAAATTGGAAAAGGTAGATAGGATAGTTACATTATCGAACTTTACTAAAAAAACCTTACAAGTACATACGAAATTAAATAATATAAAAGTAATACCTCCATATGTAAGCATGCCACTTCCAGACGCAGAACTTGTAAAAAAGTATAGAAATATATTTAAACCACCAATAGTACTTGCAGTTGGTACATCGATAAAGATGAAAAATTTTATAACACTTTATAATGCCCTTTCTGGGACAGAGTTGACGATTGTTAGGGTTGGAGGTAAAAAAACATCAGAAGTTCCATCAAATGTAAAGTTTCTAGGAGAGGGTAATTTATCCCCAATAGAAATGTCTAGCATTTATGCAGCGGCTGATTTGTTAGCATTTACAAGCTTTGACGAGGGATTTGGGCGTCCACTTATAGAAGCCATGAGTCTGGGTCTTCCAATTGTAGCAAACCGATGCACATCAGTACCTGAGATTGTTGGGGAGGCTGGGCTACTAGTCAAAAACCCATTTGATTCCAATGAGCTGAGGGAATCTATATTCAAGGCACTTGATGATAAAACTGAATTAAGTAAAAAATCATATGAAAGAGCAAGACTATTTTCAAAAAAAAGATATATAAAAGATATGGAAAATCTTTTGGATGACTTAGAGTAGGTGAGACAAAACTCTAGCTAATTATTATTTGAATAAATCTTAGTTAAAGTAGTATTTACTCTGAGGTTATTAGACTTCATATGTTTCAAAATTTTTTTTGAACTGAAAGTGTCTTTATAAGAAAATATTTATGGTAGATACTATAATATCGTAAGTGATATCAGAATGATTGAAGAAGGTAAAAAGAAATCTGAAATTAGAATGAATGTCTTAT
>JAKBRR010000337.1 GCA_021845325.1 Thermoplasmata archaeon | reverse complement strand
CCAGTGATCATGGAGAAGGATAAGGATGGAATATATGTGGTTAAAGTTCCAGCTTTGCCCGGGTGCATATCTGACGGGCGCACTGTAGAAGAGGCCATGTCAAACATAAGGGAAGCTATCCGGGGGTTTATAGACGACATGAATGCAGATGGAGAGCCCATTTCCCACGACATAGACATCATTGGAAACATTGAACTCAATGCCTAAACTACCATCTGTTTCTGGAAAAGATACCGTGAAAGCACTTTCTAAAGTTGGATTTAGACTCAGGAGACGGTTGGAAGCCTATGATACTGAAAAGAGAATCAGATGGAAAGAGGGTGGCAATTCCAAGCCACGATGAATTGCCAAAAGGCACGCTAAGAGCAATAACAAGGCAGTACGACCTTACTGTAGAGGAATTCATCGGGGTATAGTGAATTGCGGTAAAATGTCATGAATTTCAAAATCCACAATTCAAAGCAATTGTTAACTATTCTTTAAATTCACTTTTAATGTTAATACCAATTTGCCTGAAGGCTTCTATTATTTTTTCTTCAAACTCAGCTTTAGAGATTCCTCCTTTACTGACTTCGATCTCCAGTTTCATTAATTCAAACTTGCTTTGCAGAAAGTTCATAACACCCATAAGCTGCGAAACTTTACCATGTGGTAATGACAACTGAATGCGTAAAGAAGTTGTACCTTCACCTCCCGGCTGATCTCTTTCCTTGTCCGGAGTTTTACCAGGACCATCTAATGGTTCTTTAATGGGCAGCATTGATGCCTTAGGTTCTTTAGGTTTGGTCTGTTCAGTGGAGATTTTTGCACTCACCAATACGCTACTTGGATCAATTACCATTTCTTCATTATAATCTTTACAAATTAGTTCTCCACTCTCACTGAGATATCCGGTCCCAAAATCACCATTTTTAATACCTTCCCTTACTCCATGTTCTAATGCCTCAAAAGAGGTAATCCGGATCTCTCCAGGAGTTTTGAGAAGAGAATCATAAATCAGATCAATTCTTATGAAATCTCTATTTTGAATAAATCTTTCCTTAATACGTATACTGGATATTCTCTCCAGGATTTCACCCTCATTCTTGAGGTCTGAGTAAACTCGCTCATCTATTTTGAACTTCTCTCCAAACGTCGGAACACCCAGATTAATTTCCCGAGGTGATTCCTTCGATGGAACAAATACCGTTCTATAATATCTGAGTAGAAACTCTAAAGTGTTCTCATCCTCGTGCCGGATATTTTTTGATATCTCTTCCCGCTGATCCTGATTTAAGTTTAGCGTCTTGTCAGATTTAATTTGCTCATAAGCTATTGATTGCTTGAGTGTATCTGTGAATCTGTTTTTTTCCTGTTCGAAAGGACATAAAAATATTAGGGTATTTCTAAAGACTCGCGGTGATTCACCTTTTAAGTCTATAAATTTCTTTATTTTTTCCAAATTATTATCCTTCAAGATAATAAGTTTAAGTTCCTTATTATCCGGAATATCCCCTGGTTGATCTGGCCAGATAAATGTTTTTATCTTAGAGCCAGAAATATTTTTATTCAATAATTGGAATTCCTTTTCCGAAACTTCTTCCAGAGTAACATTATCCATTTTAGTTAACAATATCCGGTTAAGATTTGGTTCGTTTGAAAAGAAGTACTTATCTTGGTAAACCTGAAGGTAGAAAAGTTTACCTTTTAGTTTTTCAGCTGATTCCGCAATTGTGCTAGCTGGATTATCTAATGTGGTAGCTGATCTTTTCAGGTCACTGACGTACACCCCTTTCTCATGGCCTCCGGAAAATGAATACAGAAAAATAGTTGTCGCAGTCCTGGTGCCCAACCTTAACCCCGCATTAGATCGCCCAAGCATGTTATCAACTTTCTTGGCACCTGAATCAGAAGAGGTTATGTCTGCGGCTATAACACCGCTGAATTCCATACCTATGTGCTTAATCAGCTCCCGCTTTATCTCTTCATTGCCTAAGTTAAAGTCGGCTAAAGATATGTAAGGATGATTTGACTCCTTCAGATCGTAGATCACGAGGGAAAGCAATCTCAACACACCTCTCGTTCTTTGAAAATTAGGGAAGGTACCCCATCTTTCATAGAGTACGTTAATCACCTCAGGAAGGAATGGATACGAAGCAAGGAATTCATTACGATATTCGGATACTTCTTTTCCAGTAGGAAGAATATCTTCTTTTTGACTGTATTTTATGAAATCAGATACTATTCTTTTTGCGGCATCTTCGTCTATGGATGAAAAAAGTCTCTTTCTAATTACTTTTGTTATCTCATTATCTTGGACAGGCGTGTATATCTTTTCCAGGCGGCCATATATTTTCTGCAGTTGTTGAAAATACCTTTCATATTGGAGGTCACTGGGGTCAGTGCTTGATGGCAAAGTTACAACCAAGCAAACCTTGTCAGTTATCGCAGCTGCCTCAGAAATTTCCTGCATGAATGCGATTGTTTGTGCAGCAAGATTAGAATCACCTACCACAACACCAGCAGCTTTGGTCATAAATTCCATCAATTCATCCATCAATATTAGAACAGGTTGGTTTTTCCGAAGAAGGTTTTGCAGATCA
>JAKBRR010000336.1 GCA_021845325.1 Thermoplasmata archaeon | reverse complement strand
TTTGTCATCTTAAATTCAACTATCAAGTTAGAACCAAGGTTCGTAAACATATGAGAGCATAAAAATGAAGGTTCCCTTGAAGTTGATCCTAACATGATCTAGCGACCGAACCTTGCGACTTTCATTGTGCTTCTTTCTCTCCATTCTCGGCTACGCAATCATAGCCATGATTGCCAGCAAGTGTGGATTGACATACAACAAAGGTTGTGGGGAGAATGAAAGGCATTAAGGAGGATGTCTACACCAACGGAACACACAGTACTGTTGAACTTACAAAGGATCAAAAAATGCTTCTGGAAAAACTTTCAATTGAACTGTAGTGTTAAACTGGGGCAAAGATAAGTCATAGACTATGGATTCCATACCGCATTCATGGCATGGAAATTTGATCCCCTTGGGGTGGTCTACAAATATGTCCAGGGTATGTTCACCTTCATTCATGATGACGTTCTGGACAAACCATGGAGGCTTCAGATCCAGAAGTTTTTTACAGAATTCTTTTTCATCCACAGAATTATATGTGATGACTATGGATAAATATATCCATTAAAAAGTCAGTAGAACAGGAATTATAGTGTTTTCGGTTATGCTGAAAAAGCGGGACAAGAACAGGACAGAATGTTATTTATATTAGAGATCCATAATCTAATAAGAGTTGATTGGAATGGTTAAACTGGACGACTATGTCTTGTTTGGAACTCTTGAGAAGTTTTCAAGCGAACTTTTTAAAGGAATTACCGGCAGACCAGCATACTGCGTAGAGATAATGAAGCGTGCATTCGGGGAAGATTATCAAATTTCTCCAATTCTAAGTCATTCTCTTGCTGATATGTTCGAAAAGGCAATTACCGATTTACTAACAAGCAAGAAGATAGAAAAAGTTTCAGAAATACCGGGTTATAGAGGAGAAACCTCTGTATTAACAACAAGCTATAAAAGAGCTTGAAACCTGTCTCCAAAATTCATGTGTGAGAAAATACAAATCACGCGTTCCGTTATTCCGGCAGTAAAATTGGTATTTGATTCACTTCTGTTCTAAATCCTCATCTTTCTTTTTATGATTTCTTTCTGCTTTGTATCTCAAATATTCCTCATACATATTTGGGTCTACAACTTTAATGACGCGTCCGATCAATGTTCTTAAGTTGTTGAAATTGTTTTCATCTATCAATGATGAAATCATCCCCCACTGAGAGGAGATCCAAGAGGTTACAAATGAAACGAATGCAACGTCTAGCGTGATGGCAATAGTGTCGATGGAAATCGTGGTAGAGGCAGACGCAGTTGGAGAATCAAGGGTAAAGGAAATAATGAAACCAAGTGTAATACCGGTTATTAAGAAGCCAGCATAATATAGTAATTTTCTCTTTTTCCTCCAATTTTCCAATATTTCATTGATGTTTAGCTTATCTGGGTCCAACTCTTCCATTTTGAAGACTATACCACCCGAAAATATCTTATTTTCTGTGATAAAAAGAAATGAGTATTTGAGTAAGCCTCACCCTCCAAATATAATAAGTCAGGTTTGATAATATTTGTTAATTTATCCACAATCTTACTTTACCGATGATCCGCTTGTTTTGCTACTTTCAGGCATTGAATATTTACAACTCTACCTGCAATTCTCCCTTTATGGAGTCATTCACACTTTCAGAAAACACGAATAAGTATTTTAGTAATAACATATTTCTAAACTTACAATGGCAGAATATAAGTAAAGAGTGAAAACCAATTATTATTTTCAAATTTCAGATTTGAGAAAAATTAATTGGATAAAATTATAGACATTTTATGTTTTAAGCGGACGCACTCCTGTTCCCAACTTTTAAGATCAGGACAATTAACACTCGACTTTGAACATCAAGAATAAACAAGAAGTTGCCGATTCTCGGTCTGTAAAACCGGTAGCTGAAAAGTTTCTCAACGTATCTCCCTGGATTCCGACGCAACTGATCGACCTTTTCATATATCCTCTTGACGATTGTTCTGTCGTTCCTTTCCATCTGTTTGACTGCCTTGATCCAGACTATCTTGCACACCGTCAGAGGCCTAAATTCTTCCTCATCTGCTCATGCGTTACAAATTTTCCAGACGCAATTTCCTTTTTGGCATCTTCAATCTCAGCCTTTGTCTCTTCATTAAGTTCGCTCAAATCATCAATCAATCTTTTAATTACCTCTTCATAGGTCCCTCTTGGTTGTAGTTTCTTAGACTGCGACGTCTTCTTAGTCTCTTCCTTTATCGGTATTGTTGAGTTCGTCACATTTATCGATAGTGAACTACAGTATAACGTTTTGTTCGATAGTGTTTCAGACTCCAATGAAGACCTTCTAGAATGTTTTCACCACTCTCGATTATGTATTTACGGACCGGTCGGGATCTGATTAACACTTTAGTGTAATACTGTAAACTGTAATTATGAAATATTCATCATTTCTCATAGAATATATGCTACCATATCACCACAATTCTGGTGATTCTGTTGCATAAAAATAATAATGTTTATTGGTATGTCTAATTCGTGGCTTATCTCAAGATGCAGGAAGTACTGGACGAACTGGCGCTACACGATAAAACAGTATTCAGCATATA
>JAKBRR010000335.1 GCA_021845325.1 Thermoplasmata archaeon | reverse complement strand
GACAGGAGGGATACGGGAATACCCATGGATCAGGCCATAGCCCTGCTGGAGGAGAAATATGAAATAGTTACAGCGATGTTCAATGGATTTGATTATATATCATTCTTCACAGAGGATACACGCCAGAGGCTATCCACAATAGAGAAGGCAATGGACCATATACTGTCAGTAGAGGATGGCAAGGAAAGGTACATAAGGAATGTAACCGAGCTTACAAAGGCATTTGCCCTGGTAGTTCCCGATCCCTCTGCACTGAAAATCCGTGATGATGTCGGATTCTTCCAGGCTGTCAGATCAGCACTGATAAAGAACACAGAATCCAGGCGCGTTGATTCCGGCGAATCAGAAACGGCAATAAAGCAGATACTCTCAAAATCCCTGGTATCGGATCGTGTTATTGATATATTTGCGGCAGCCGGATTGAAAAAGCCTGACATTTCAATACTGTCAGATGAGTTTCTTGCTGAGGTGAAGGATATGCCCCAGAAAAATCTGGCGTTTGAGATGCTGAAGAAGCTTCTAAGTGACCAGATCAGGATAAGGATGAATAAAAACCTGGTGCAGCAGAGGTCCTTCCTGAAGCTACTGGAAAATGCCATAAAGGCATATACAAACAAAAGCATAGAAACATCACAGGTAATTCAGGAGTTAATAGATCTTGCAAAGAAGATCAGGGAGGAGCAAAACCGGGGGAAGGATCTTGGCCTCAACGATGATGAGGTGGCTTTCTATGATGCCCTAGCAGATAATGAGAGTGCAAAGGATGTCCTGGGGGATGAGACCCTAAGGGTTATTGCAAGGGAACTTGTCTCAACTGTGAAGAAGAATATAACCATAGACTGGTCGGTCCGTGAAAGCGTACAGGCTAAACTGAGGTTAATAGTAAAAAGAATCCTGAGGAAATATGGATATCCCCCTGACAAACAGGAGAAGGCAACAATTACAGTGCTTGAACAGGCCAAGAGATTGGGGCAGGGCTGGGTAAACTAAAATACTTACCCGGAGCAATGCCTAATGCATTTGAAGAGGGCAAATATCCTGAACAGTGTTGAAAAATAGCAAAATTATGAAATTTAAAATTCCTTGTACCAAACTAGAGGAATATGGTTTCGGATCAGCAGATAAGTTATAGCCTTTGGTCTCTTTCTTGATGAGTTTCATTTACATAATTTAACAACCAAGATGCTGCTTTGACTCTATCTTTGTTCCGCTCTGCTAAAACCTTTGTTATATAGGATTTAGCATCTTCCCTTCTCGCCTGAAGTTTTAAAATGATAAAGTTTGATAAATCCCCGGGCTTCGGGTAATAGTCATATTCATCTCGACCATAATGTATATAACTCTGCATTCTCAACACATCTGAATCTGGTTCTGGAGGCGACTTTAAGTATAGATAAAGTTCTATTTCTACCATATCGTCAATTTCAAGATTTTTCAATAGATATTTGAGAAAACTCTCTGTGTCCTTATAGTGATGCGATGTTAATCTTAAAAACAGTTTTTTAGATAATTCCCTGTTGATATTGATCCCGAAGTCCATTACTACCTTAGATAGCCTTTTATCATCTTCAGCACTACCATTATCCATCCATTCCAAAATTTTATCACTATAGTTTATGGCCTTGTTCTTGATGATTAAACTTGTCACAAGTTCTTTCAATCCTGAATCAATATCTGGATAACTGGTTATAAACTTAGAGACAACATCTTTGTCGACAAAGTTAATAATATCGGTGATAATATCATCTTTAGCCAAAGCGAACTGGGCTTTTTCTTTATCAGTCCATTCTGAATACCCGGAGTCGTCCAAAGATTTCCAGGAAAAAAGACTATTAAGTGCGGAAGTCGCTGCCGTAAATGCGCTCTCACTACCTATCTTTATTAAAGCTTCAACTGCCGCTTGAGAAGTCTCCCAATCTGAAAAGCTCCTTATCAAAGAGTCATGAGAAGGCAACCAATCTAAAAAGGTTGTTATCAATGTGTTATCGGCAAAATATGAAAGAACCTCAAGCACTCCATTTACTATAGAAGAACTGAATTTAGTATATCTTTCAAACGAGTAAATTCTAGAGAACTTATTCGCGTTTTTCTGGTATTCAGACTTTACTAAGTACATGTCGTTAAGCACAGCTCTGAGACTTGGAACAGCGTTTTTGCCTAACTGTATCAACTGAATTTTTGCCAGTTTTACTATGCTGTCATCAAGAGAATTAAGCAGGCCAACGAGTATCCCTACCTCATCTTTCAATTTTTCAGAATCGTCGTATGACATAGATATGTATACATTCAGTTAATAATAATGTTTTTGAAATTGGTTGTGTACAACATTATCTGTAAATATAATAAGGTACACAACCCAAATTCTTTAAAAATCCTCTGTATATTTCCATGAAAATGATCTCATTATTCCATTTATCCAGGAACTGCAACGGTGAATAATAATTTAATATACCAGAGAGCCATAAAAAAATGTTAAGTATAAGTTTTTCGTAGGAATAAAATAATTACATTGTCTGATCGGCAAGTTAAATATTTTAAAAATAATATTTTATTTGAGCTTATATACCAAATAATTCCGACATTCAATCAGCCATTTCTATGGGAGTTCCTTTTCCAGT
>JAKBRR010000334.1 GCA_021845325.1 Thermoplasmata archaeon | reverse complement strand
TCTATGGAGCCTCTCCGAGTTTACATCGTACAGCATATTATTTGCTTCATTGTGTACCTTCTGAAATGCAATATATTGTTTTGAAATGTCGTTAATGACCGGCAGGGATTCCGCTGCTTTTATTGAATTAAGTGTTCTCCTGAAAAACGCCTTCTTTTTATTACAGTAATCATCGAATTCAGAACTTATTCCTGTTGTACTTTGGTGCATTCTGTATCTGGTTAATTTCCCTTTTTCCAATATGATTTTGCCAGTTAAATTCAATGAAATAATAAATAATATTCTATCGAGGCTTGCGGATGTTGAACCGATAAAATCAATAAAGGAAATAAACGAATTTCGCCTTATACTGATACAGCTCATATACCAGTCCCCTCTGAATTTTGACAATTTACTCAATGAGGATAAATCCTCTATTGGAGATCTCAGAACTATAGGATGTTCCTGGTACTTTTTAATATCCATATTCCTTACAGTAAAACCTTCCTCATTCATTTCCTGTATACTATTATGAAAATAATTTAAATCTGCATTGTCTTTGAAATTTCTAAGAACTACTTCCAGTTTATTATTCGTAAAAGAATCATCATCGTCAAGAAAAGAAATTATGTCGCCCCTGCTCACTTTCATACCAATTGCCAGCTTGGCTCCAAAGGAATTTTCTTCTGTAAAGATGTTCTTTATTCCCTCTCTTCCAAGATATTCATCAATCTTCTGGTCCTTAAAATTTTTAACCACTATAATTTCAATAATGTCTCTGCTCAATGTTTGAGCCAGGATTGAATTTACAGCATTTATCAAATATTTCTTTCTGTCATGAGCTGTTATGACCACTGATATTAAGGGCAATTCACTTTTCATTTAACATTTGTTCCTTCAGTAGAGAATCCATAACCCTTTTTATTCCTTCCCTTAAGGGCAGCGGATCCACGGGAAGTGGTTCCTTTGCAAATAGTGAAGGGGCTTCCTTTAGCAGAAAATCCTTCTCCTCACGAATTACCTTTTTTCCGGTAATATCTTCTATTTGCTTTATAAGTGAATTGATAGAAGTACCGATACCTGTGCCAATCTCGTATTTACCCTGTTTTACTTCGCCCTTTACAATCCTGACAATACATTTTACAAGATCATCCACGTGAACAAAATCCCTCACCTGATTTCCACCCCCATAAACAGGGATTATTTCGTTATAGAGTGCCGCTTTTGTAAAAAGATATACTGCACCCTTTCTGGATGTTTCCCCATATATGTTGAAAAGTTTAAGGGTAATTGTTCTTAAATTGTACAGGTCTTCATACAATTTCAGCCATTCTGATCCATTCTTCTTCGACAATGAATAAGGATTTGTTGCCTCAGCAATTGAACCGGATGTTGGAAAAACAAAGAGAGCATTATCATTTCTGGCCCTTTCCAGAAACTTTACGGTCAAAGCAAGTCCGTCCTGAAAATACTCATATGGTGCCCTGATGGAATTTCTAATTAGAGTGCGGGCCCCAAAATGAAGAATAATATCAAACTTTGCGTCGGGTACCTTATCTCCCATATCAACACCTTCTATCTCATACCCTCCATTCTTCAGGGTCTCATAGATTCTTGAGCCGATGAAGCCTTTGTGTCCTGTAAGTAGAATTCTCATGATTCAGGTCAATACCTGCTTAAAATATTATGTTTTTTATATTCCTATTCTCCATTGAGTGATTTATCTGATTTGATTTTTGACCCGAATTTATTCAACAGTTTTTCCATTTTAGGGGTAATAACAAATTCGCAATATGGGGCTCCCCTGTTATTGTTATAATAATTCCTGTGATAATCCTCTGACGGGTAAAATGGCTTCATCGGTACAACCTGAGTAACGATTGGTTTTCTGTATATTTGTTTGTCCTCCAGTTCTCGTATATAATCCAGAGCAACCTTCTTTTGTGCCTCAGAGGCATAAAATATGACAGATCTGTATTGCTCACCTTTATCTGCACCCTGCCTGTTCAAAGTTGTAGGATCGTGTGTTGCAAAGAAGATTTCCAGAACTTCTCTGTATGAAATTAATTGTGGGTTAAATTCCAGTTTAATTACTTCTGCATGACCGGTTCTTCCTGAACATACCTCTTCATAAGTGGGGTTTTCCTTCTGACCGCCGGAATAACCGGAAGTAACTGACATGATACCTCGAATATTTTGATAAATAGCCTCTGTACACCAGAAGCATCCGCCTCCAAGAATTGCCGTTTCAGTTTTCATACCGTCCATATTAATCATCCGGAACAAATAACATTGAGATGGAATTAACACAGTGCCTTGTGTTTTTAGATGTAAATCCTTCATTGAGAAATACATGTCCCAGGTGAGCACCGCATTTTGCACATTGAATTTCTGTTCTCATCCCATCACTGTCTGGAAGGCGCTTTATTGCACCATGGATTTCATCATCAAAACTTGGCCATCCACAACCAGAATCGAATTTACTTTCAGACCTGTAAAGAGGTGCACCGCACCTTTTACATGTATAGGTTCCTTTGGAATGGTGATTTTCAAATTCGCCTGTAAAAGGGCGTTCAGTACCCTTGTGCAGAATCACCCTTTCCTCCTCTCTTGAGAGTTTTCTATATTCCATAATTAATTATTGAATAGCACTATTTAA
>JAKBRR010000333.1 GCA_021845325.1 Thermoplasmata archaeon | reverse complement strand
ACACACTAGCATAACTGGTATACTTTTTATACTAATTAACAATTTACATTTATGGGTGCATTTAGCGATATATTTGGAAAGGTTCCTAAAGTCTTGATCCTAGAGATGTTTGCGGAAAACCCGAACGATGAGTTAACCATTAGAGATATAATCGACCAAACAGAGGTTTCAAAGAGAGGGGCTTATCTAATAGTGAAGAAATTCGAAAAGACTGGGATATTAATTGAATTACCTGGCAAACCAAAGAAATACATATTAAACCATAACGATTTGAGAGCAAAAACGTTGATAAATGCTGAACCTTTACTAATTCTTGGAAAGCTTGAGTATGAATTGAAACTGGATGATAACATCGCTCTTTCAAAACCATTCACAATAATAGAGGATAATTATACAGAGAGTTACATAGAAGAAGCACTTGAATTAGTCCAATCGGATATCCAAATTGGAGATCTTTACAAAAGCTCTAAACAAACTGAAAGTAGAAGTGAACCTCTTCCAATACCTGTGGGTGCGTAAAGATGGGAAACATCGAATTTGAATTATACAGGGTTGCAATAAGGTCAAAGAGCTTATTTAGAAACATAGACCTAAAACAGATTATGGACACTTTTAAAACGGTAGGATATAGTCTGAAAGTTGCTTCTCCTATTCTAACACCAGTTAGCGATGAGTATAATATTCGAGTTAATGCTCCTGTTTTGCAAAAGGCTGAAATGATAATCGATGTAAACAGTGACGTTAATTCAATAGGAATAATCGGAAACAATCTGGATAATCTGATCAAAGAAATTGAAGACGTTTTCATTCCCAAAATAAGTGAAATACCATCTTTCTACCGTAATATATGGTTTTATGAGATACAACTAAAAATTAAAATCAATGAAAAGGTGCACTCTACTTTTAAAAATATAAAGAAATTTGAGATTAGAAAAACAATTGGTATAATCGAAGGAATTGATGATAAAATGAACGTGCATGGAATTACCCTGTGGAACACTGATAACCCAGATACCGAGAATTTCACAGAGGTAAAATTATCTTCTGACATTCACAACCCAGAGTTAATGATATATCAGATAATAATGAGAAGAAAACAGGAAATAGACTTTATTGAATCAGTCAAAAAGATGAAACAAAATTTAAGTTCTTATCCTTTACCATAATTTGTTTGTTAAGAAAAATGGATTCAATTTATATTTGAAGTCCTTTATTACGAAATAGTGAAAAGAATAGAAGGAGTCCGTATCTTATCTCGGGAAAACTTTAAAATAGCTTTTAATAATGATATCCTATGGTTATTTCCCTTATCGAGGTAAAAGAGAAACTGAAACCACAGTTGAAGTTGCTTTTAGAAGTTGATGATTTTAGGATACAAAAGGCAGAACATACTGATGAAGGCTGGTTCGTTACTGTTGAATATCAACAGCCAGAAAAGGGACTTAAAGGCGATCTGGTATATTACAAAACTAGAACATCTGGATTTGTTGTTTCGGATAAAGACGGAAATATAGAGAAAATGCTTTAAAAAAAGGAGAACCAAAGTGGGTGAACTATATCAGGAAATGGAGATAAATGGGAATATTACATCAGCAAAAGTAAAGGCATTTCTTGATACTGGTTCCACATTTAACATAATAAGATATGAATTTTCAGATGGAACAATTGCCTTCAATATAGGAATTGAGATGTATGACCCAGAAGGTGCTGAAATTCTTCTTCCAGATACTGACAAAAAAACAATTTACGGAACTGTCACGTTCAAAAGCATTTCAGTTTTTGGGATAACAGTTATCGACCCAAGATTTACAACTTTTGCTCTCATGAATATAGCCGATGATGTCATAATAGGTCATCCCTTGATGCAATATTTAGGAATGGTGTTGAATTTCAATAAGGATAGTGTGAATATTGCAGGTTTTAAAACTTAAATTGTGTTTGGTCAAAGTAAGAGCGCAAAGCGTATTTATAAATTACTGTCATAATTCTTTAAACAGGATTTTCAATGCATATTTCTTCATTTTAAAAACAATGAGTTCTAGTTCTCATAATTTGTCGATTACTCTACCCATTTTAGGTCTATGCTTTTTTGAGATTTAATGAAAAAAACAAGCTTTACAATTGTGCCTGAAAGATAAGACAGAAATCTATTCCATATCAGCACCTTCAGCCAGTGACTTGAGTTTCTGCAATGCAATGCTCTTTGGTACACCGCCCATGCCTGAAAATGTCTCAAAGCCGCAGTCCGTGCCACCAAGAACCCTTTCTTCACCGATCTCGTCGATATCAGATACGTTATGCAGCTTCTGGCTAACGCTTTCGGGTGTTTCCACGAATGGTGACTTCACATCTATTACACCTGCGGCAAACTTCATGTTCTTTGGCCATCCATATTCCTTCACATGCCTTTTGATAATCAGTGGATCACCTGCATGCCTTGGATTTGCCATCTCCCCAACAATCGTTCCAACATTCAGTTTCAGTATCTCCGGCAGTACCCTAGAATAATCAGGATCTGTTAGATGGGATGCGGAATAGTTACCGTAGCAGTAATGAACCCTTATTCTGTCAGGTGGCAATCCCTTTATGGCCTCATTGATCGCCTGCACATGTTGTGGCAGAACCTCGTAGAAATGCTCTGTCCAGTCAACGCCAAGA
>JAKBRR010000332.1 GCA_021845325.1 Thermoplasmata archaeon | reverse complement strand
AGGGTAAGGACCGGAATGGGGTCCAGAAGGAAAAATACAGGGTCATACCGCTTCATATTGACCTTAGGGACACCTATATGCAATATCTCCTTGACATGAATATCTCAACAAAATCAGAAGATCCATTATTCCCAATGTCAAGGCAGGTTGTGGATCTGTATTTTAAGAAGATGCAAAGCAAGTTAGGTTTCAGGATCCATGCCCACAAGTTCAGACATACATTTGCAGTCAAGGCCATAATGGATAACGTTCCATTGAATGTCCTGCAGCAGTGGCTTGGGCACTCTTCAATATTCACGACAAGCATCTACACGCAGATTACGGGAATGGATACTTCACAGTTCATGGAGAAAATAAGATAAGAAAATAGATATAAGGACAGATATGGAAGCTAATGATTCTTTGAATAATTTAAAAGATTTACACGAGGAATTTTTGAATAGCAGTTATTTTACCGCACTCTCCATCATGACACCAAGAGAGGATTGGGTTTACATTGAAAGAAATGGGGAAAATGTAAGTAAAGCTTATAAAAAAGCAACTAGGATGAACGTATTTAATCTTGTTGTTAAAGACGGGCAAAATGTTTTAGGTTACATTAATGTGAAATACATTAAGCAGGGTGAACATGGATACGACATTGATTGGAAGAAGATGGAAAAGACAGTGGACCACACGGTTTCTGGGACTTGCCATCTATTCAAATTACTAAAGAGAATGGTAAAGGACTCAAAACAAGTAGAAAGGGAGATGAGCCCTTTATATTTCATTCTCCCGTCACAAGCAAATTCCAAGGAACCTATAGGGATTATCTCTTTCTGGGATCTCAACAGAGCTCCCTCCTATATACTGTCATATCCAATTCTTGTATACCTGGAACACACTCTTATCAATAAAATTCAGAAGTCGCATAAAGATTGGGTTGAACACGAGGATTTGTTGGCAAGAATCAGGGACGGAGAAAAAAATGGGAAAAATTCAAATAAATACAATAACTTGAAAGAATTCCTAGAAAATCCTAAGGGTGATTATTCGAAACTTTCTAACTGGTATTTTCCAGAATTAGTATATTTTTACGAAAATGACCCGCATATCGAAACGGACGGGGATGAAATTATAAAAAACCTCATTGAACTTTTGAAGAAAAATTGGAATAATAATACAAAATTCAGGAATATGATTGCACACACCGTAAACCTAATAGTGGATGGTGAGAAGTTTAGAGAGAATCTGGAGGACTTAGAGAAAATTTGGGATTACGGGAGGATTGCATTCAGTAACTTCATAGATCCAAAGTTGAGCTATAGCACACCCATAATAACTGAAAGTAATGTTTCCAAAAAGTCAAAAAATCACCGATAACAAGAGATCAACCGTACATGGGATCCTCAAATCTCTGTCCGAAAACCCCACCCATCAAAACTGAGCCGTTTATTTATATACCCCCTACCCTTGATTTCAGTGTCCGGAAAAGAACTCTTTGTTGGACAATGCAGAAAGCGCATGGAATTCAAAATCTGACATAAATATACGTAGAACTATTTCCAACTTCCAGAGTCCTTAATAGAAGTAACCATCTTTGATGAGATAGTGTGGATGGCAAAATATAGAATGCAACTTATTGCTAATATGATGGCTTTAAAGTTGAATTAGAGATTATCATCAAAGAGGAAACAGAAGCGATAAAGAACAAAGTTTATAGTTAGAATATTTGCTTATCTTTTCGGAATCAATGCCTAAAGATTTAAAGCCCAAAGGAAGCACAAACAGAAGGTTCTTCAGCCTTTCCGTAAATGTCTCTATAATTATTGTATGCTTGGTTTTATTCTCATATTTCATATATACAATAACCCTAACTGATCAGGTTCATTCATATCAGAATATTGATATTTCCCTAGTGGAAGGAGCGGGGAACAAGCAAACAATTGCTGCCAATGGCATGGTTGCAAACCTTTCCTCTAATCTGGATAAGACTCTTGGCTATGCACCGGCATTAAGCATTGGAGCCAATCAAACAATAAAAGAAGATGTAGCGTTAAGCTCCATGTCATTCAAGTCTTCTCAGTCTTCTATTTTGATAGGAGTAAACAATGCTTCTTCAAACAAAACTTGGCTTCTTCAAGGTAACTCATTCTTTCTCACTTTTCCCAATGGAGATCAAATAGTTAACAAGCTGTCATTTAATTTTACCACGGCGAATCTTGAGGTAAACTCTGTTTACCCAGATCATAATTTCAGCACCACTATTGGTGTAGACAAATATGTCGTTGAATACGCAGTAACTACTGTCCACAACAATCTAACTGGAAAAAATAGCACTGAGGTGATACCGGAAGCAATGCCCGTATATGAGAGTCTAATTAATACGGGTCATTATGTAGTCGATTTTGGAATACAGGCAAATGTCGCCCCATATAATGGGATTCCTTTGAGGATGGTGGTTCCAACTTCAATTGGGTTTGCAGTCAACAATGTTTATTATTCAGCCCCTGCCTGCACGATCACGATAGAGAATGCGCAAAGCGCAATTGTAAACTTTTCCGGTGAGACAGCCAATATAGTGAGAATTCCGTTGAACTCAATCAGTGAAATGAATTTCGAGGCATACGGCCCCCCTTATCCTAGCCTAAATATGAGCAGTAAAAATGCTACACTACTGGAT
>JAKBRR010000331.1 GCA_021845325.1 Thermoplasmata archaeon | reverse complement strand
GTATGGAAGTCCTGAAAACATAAATGATATCGATGCCTATCTGCAGGATATATTTGGGAAAATGCCGGTTCCTCCAGATGCAAGGGCCGATAACCTAAAAAAGTACACGCTTTTTGGTAACAAATCACCCTCGAACCATATTCTGGAATCTCTGACAAAGAAACTTACTGATAAACTATCTGAAAGCGGAGTTGACACATTCCTTGCATTCAAGCACTGGCACCCAAAACTGGAGCTTATCGCCGATAGAATAGCAGAAGAAAGTTATTCTGATGTAGTAGAACTACCATTATTCCCATTTCCATCAGATGGGGTCTACAATTCATACTCCTTGCCATTTTCAGCAGAGCTTGAAAAGAATGCATTTGAAGGAAAAAGACATACAATAAACGGAATTTATCAGTATGATGGATATCTCAATATATGGGTTTCACTGATCAGAGAAATGCTACAAAATGGGAAATATGATCGGCTGATTCTTACTGCACACAGCCTGCCGACCGGGAGAAGCCCTGAGACAGTATACAGAGATGCTTTTTATGAATTCAGCAGAAAAATTGCAAACTCGTTCCCGTCAATCAAGACTATTACCGGATTCCAGAGCAGAAGTAAATATGGAAGCTCGTGGCTGGAACCGGCGATCCAAAAAGTTGTGATGGAGGAAACAGGGATGAAATCTGCCCTTGTGGCCCCTATAGGTTTTTGTTACGAGCATCTTGAGGTATTATATGACCTGGATCTTGATTTTTCAAAATTTCTTTCTGAAAAGGAGGTAAAATACGCGAGAGTGAAGTTGATGAATGACTCAGATGATTTCGTGGATTTTCTTGCCTCTGTAATAATGTCACACTCAAGGTAAAATTTCAAAATAAACATTCTATCGGTAATCTTTTCCACCTACTAATCAGTTAAAATGTATTACATTTCAATAATAAACAAAACTTTTATCGGGCATTATTAACACGGAAGTCAGCTCAGATATTTGCGTCTCTTATCGTTCGGACTGAAAATCATGCATTTAGATTCCCTTTTCCGGATTTACCGGAATCTCGTTTGCCATTGCAAAGAATTTAGGGAGAACCTTGAAGGAAAGTGCACAAACCGGGAACAAAGCAATTCCGACATATAAAAAGATGGAGTTTACGCTAAAAAATAATGCAAGAAAAGAAAAAACTGCAGCCAGGGCCGGCGTGGCGCCCCCCAGAAAAACTCTTAGAAATGCCATCGCCTTTCCGTAAATATTTCTAGGTATGACCTTCATCAGATTAACTGACAGAGGGATATTTATCACTGGAAGCAAAAATCCAATTAAGAAGGAATCAATAATATCACCAATTGCGCTTTTTACCACTGCAATGAATAATATGGCAGGGGAGTACAGTAAGATAAGGAGTGATATCCGTTGAGCACTGTTAATGCGCTGTTTCAGGAATCCAGATGCGAAGGATCCAATTATACCACCAATCGATAGAAATGCAATAAATAAAGTGTAATAGATTGGGTTAACTTTTAGGACAAGATGAAAAAGCCCAGATGAGAAAACATCAAGGCTCACAATTAGGCCATTAAGCACGAAACCTACAGCTAAGAAGCCAGTAATTCTTTTAAGAAATCCCAGCGTGGAAGATAATTGAGATCTGAGATTTACTTTATCTTTTGGATTTTGAGATTCTTTAATCGGGAACGAAAGAAGAAAAGACGCGATTGCCATTATAAAAATTATAGGTACAAAGTATCTCGTTAAATAAATAATGGAAAAGCCTCCAAATAAAGTACCTATAAGGGCGGAGGCATAACCTGCCCCTTGCAGGCTTTGATTTGCTGACATAAATTGCTCGGTATCAAGATTTTTCTTTATGGTTGCAGATAATGTGTCCCCCTTCATTGTAACACCGAGTGTTATGAGTACAGTTGCAGTGTAAATTAGAAAGATAGATTTGCCAACAAACAGAAATGTGACTCCTAATACCAAAATTAATGATGAAATCATTCCAAGTTTGGAGCTGTTAAACCTGTCAATTAAATGTCCAATTGGTACAACCATAATAAGGTCTGATGCCAGTGATATTGTGGGAATTAGACCTGCAAGAAATACTGACCTGAATGCAACAACTATCATCCAGAGGAAGTAGACGGTGAATGCATTGGAAACGATACTGCTCAAAAACCTGGAACCTAGATATCTGTAGAAAAAGATTGGCAGACGGGCCATTAATTACATATTGGTATGAAGAAACGTCATATAACACTTCTTATGCCATTTATCGTTGAATTCATCGAAAAGAACTTGGCAGAAATAATGATAAATTTTACCCTATTGTTTTAATACAAAGACGACTCGTTCTTTTCTCCATATATCCGTATTCCTGCACCACAGGATATCAAAAATAAGTGATATTGGATTTTTATGCTCAAATATAGCCAAAGATTATTTTCTGCCGCCAAAAGAGATGCCTCGCAGATATGGGATCCTTAATAAAAAAATTCAATTATTAAATGTCAATTTACATCTTTATGAGGTACAAGGTTTGCACGAACTGCGGTGCAGAAAATGAAGCAAACAGTTCGCTTTGCTCAACCTGTGGCTTTGTCCTACCTGATGCAGTTAAATATAATAAAAATAAGAAAATCGATATAGAAACAGAAATACAATCAAACGCTTCATATCTGAAC
>JAKBRR010000330.1 GCA_021845325.1 Thermoplasmata archaeon | reverse complement strand
TTGAAAAAGCTTTCAAGAGTATTCTGCTGCGGATGGATTTCATCTTTCTTCTTTGTCTTTGGAATCTTGCCCGTCAGGGTCAAAGCCATGTCAAAGCTCTCAAGCACCCTGTTTACCGTCTCCTCAACCCTTTTTGCATAGTAGGCCCAATCCGGTTCATATGGAAAGTCCTGACCATCTATGAAAGGTTCCACTTCCTGTGGTGATTTGGAACTGTCAGTTACAATCCATGAAACCTTCATTCCCGGGATGAACCGTTCTCCCTGCTCCTGAAGTTTTTTTGAAATTCTTACATTTGCGAGTGAGTCAGCATCTTTATACTTGTCATAATCTTTCACAGACCTTGAAATAACGAGCTTCTTAATGTCAAGAGTGCGATCTCCTTCCAGTAATCTTTTTACGATCTTTTCACTGAACTCTCTGGCTCCTTCCTTATCTCTTTTCATAATGTAGTTAAAAACGGTTTCCAGAACCTCACTCTGTAAATCAAAGGAATCTGTTCTCCTTACTTCATATCCTCTTACCAGCATTTTGCCTCTATCTGATTCAGGGTATGTGATCATACCAACATATCTCTTTTTGGCACCGTGGGAGAAGAATGGATCCATAACCTTTTCGAATTCTATGGAAACGGAAAGTTCTGATGAAATCTTCGAACTCAGATCTTTGCCTATGGTTACCGCCTCTTCATCAGTCTTTGCTCCGGATTCTATGAATACACTATCAGTATCTCCATAAATAACTCTGAACCCATCATGCTTCAGAGTTTCAATAAGGCTCATTATGGTTTTCCTCGCATATGCTGTGATCGATCCTCCAATTTCCAGATTAGTAAACCGGTAAAAGGAAGATGCAAGAACTCCATAGAATGTATTCATCAATATTTTCAGAGCATTCTGAACTCCATCGTAATAGTCATATTCGGATCCGGATGATTTTTTGAGAAGTGCCTTGATCTTATCTCTCTCATTCATCAGCTCCCTGAGAATTCTAGGAACAAGTCCTTCTTTTTGTTTTATGTCGAGGAATCTGACTCCCGTTGGTGAAACAGTTGTTCCATTGGGATCAAGTGTGGTGAAACATATATTGTACTTGATAATCATTGACGGGTACATGCTCTTGAAATCAAGCACAATTACTCTTGAGTACAATCCTGCTCCTATGGACTCAACGTGCCCCCCTTCAATGGGTTTTTCCTTTAGTGCCTGGGAAGCAGTCATTGGTACTCCAATATTTTCGCGGTCTGCCTTCCTTATAAGAATGGAATCAACATAATTACTGGTTCCGCCATTGGTAGTATCTTCCAACGGGAGTTTAGTCACAGTAGCCATGAACATATTCCTGTCCAGAACCCTCATCTTATCCATTATCTGGAAAGTGAGGTATGAATCTTTTATGCAATAATCTATAACTTCTTGTCTTCTGTTTCTCCATTCCTCCTCTATCTTCAGTCTGTCAATGTCATCCTTTCCTTCTCCCAGAAGTTCATTGGAAACATAGTTGAGGGTCTCATGCTTTGGTTTCAATATTCTTTTTACATTCCACCACACATCACTGACAATCCTTCCCTTTAACCTCCAGTACTGGTTTTGAATCCTTCTTGGTTCAGAACTGTCTCTTCCTATATTGAATCTGATTCCATACCTCTTCATTCTGTATTCAATAACAGGTAGATCGTAACCATCTACGTTGTATCCAATAAGAACGTCAGGGTCCTGAGATTGTACAAGTTTCACAAAATTTCTCAGGAGATCATCTTCCTCACCATCAACAGCACCCTTTGTTATTTTATCTCCTTCCGCTATCGTATAACCTATAACGAGAATTTTTCCGTATTGTTCAGATGAAGATTCTGGAAATGCATTTTCTATATCAAAGCTTAGAACCTTCAGAGCTGGATTGAAGTCAGTTGTGGTTACAATTTTATCAGCCCTGACTACCACATCAGTTAAATAATGGTTTTCTGGATTATATTCCTCACCAGTTATTTCCACACAGGCTCCCAGATCGAGATCATATATGAAACGGTGATGGAACGGGATATCTGCAGCCATAACTGTTGAAACAAATAAACCTCTTATTTCAGGGACTTTCCATGGATGTTTAATGTATATGCGTTGAGCCTCTTTCATTTCGCCATTAACCCACAGGGATTTCCTTTCCATCTTTACAAACTCAGGATTTTTACTGATTCCATCAAGTTCTCTCTGCTGTGGCGATATAACATCAAAATAAGGTAGAAAACCAAAATAGAGGGCAGTAACTGATTTTCCATCTTCTGTCCTTCCAAATAGCTCAACGATTAGCGGGTCTTCACGGAAAGAGTATGAAGCTGAAATCAACCTCATTTTTATGTTCATATAACACAATCCGTTATTATTACTTAACATCTATGAGCAGGAAAATTTATGATGATTAAGGAAAATTCAACTTCGAATTAATTTATGAAAACGAGTTAAGTGGTAACCCTAATATTTCTGCAAAACAATTAATAATGTATTATTTATTATATTTAAATCCAGAAATGGTGCAAAAGCATGAATATTTTAAATGATCTGGTTAATAAGCATAATTTCTATCGGGAAGCCACCTTAAATCTGCAAGCTTCAGAAAATGTATTGAGTCAATCCGTGAGGGAGGCTTTGAGCTCTGATCTCGCATCCAGATATTCACACATCATGGATTCAGGGATCAAT
>JAKBRR010000329.1 GCA_021845325.1 Thermoplasmata archaeon | reverse complement strand
ACTAATAAACCGATCATTCATTTTCCTCTTTTTAGCCACTTCATCAGGGGTCAACAGAATAGCCTCGTACCCTGGCGGAAGATTAAGATTTTTCAATCTTTCCAGAGGAGATCCACTAAATTCACCGATAATCAGGATGTCCACATCGCTCCACAGATTAAAGTCTCCCCTTGCATAGGAACCTATTAAAAGAGCTGTACACTTAAAATTTAGTCCATTAATGAAATCTGAAACATGGCCAATCACTCGCTCCCGTTGTCTTTTGCGGTTTTCAATAATGTCCACCTCTCATCCACCTCCGAAATAACTTTTTCAGAAGATCCCAAGGCATCTTCTGTATTCCCAATGGAATAGTGGTAATGTGGAAGAAGTAAATAATGGGATCAATTAATTTATTTAGCGTTGTTTTGATGAATTAGAAATGGAAGAGTGCCTCATATGACAATGAGGCGACTCCTAGTTTCAATCGACCTATTTTCTATTTTGTGAACCATATTAACATGTTAGCTGGTGTTTTCGAGATAAGTTGAAAGAAATAGGAAATTGTATAATATAAATAGACATTCCCCAATATTTATCTAATTTGATCCCTAATGACCTTAATGAAAGCTTCTATATTGGAGGATTTTGTTACGGGCAGAAGTATTACATCACCGCTTGACAGTTTGATCAAACACGCGGAACCTCTCAGCACAAAGTACAAAATTATGAATAATATACCAACTACAAATATAATTATTGCCGGAGAAACGACATGAATTACGGCAAGTACTAATCCCAGTAGAAGCATGATGATCCCTATTACATACAATATCTTATGACCGACATTATCCATGCTGATCTTTGTAATATGATTGTATGCAGCGTCTTCCAGATGTTCATTTCGGGTTAGTATCAGCCTTCGGTCGGTTGCATAATATCTATCCTTATTTTTCTCATAAGATGCTACAACCGTTTCGCCACTTGCTAAAAATGAGTCAATATCCCTAGCCATGCAGATTTAATTGTGCCGGCAATTAATAAAGTTTTCACGCATACAATATAAATTTGGCGTAATATAAGATACTTCAGAATCAAAAATATTCAAAAATTTTTATCAAATCACTCAATATAACTATGAAAGTGTCAAAAAGTTGTAATTATATTTACATTCAATGGTAAATGGTAAATTAGATGTAATGTGGATTGTGAAAATACCGTTACGTATAGGTTTTACAGGTGAAAAGGAGACCTTGCCAAAAGGATATATTATCTCAATTGAAAACGAATATTAAATATTATCCTGAAGTTACTCGGGTGGCTTAACCAAAGGCTTATCCATCATTTGATATGCTTGCATTTCACCGTATACGGCTTTAATGGCATCAACTTTACCAGAGAATTCGTATTTTTTGGATGCCAAATCTACTCTTATAATGGCTGTTTTGGTTAGCAGACCCTTCTCTTCATAAGTAATATTTTTTACCTGTTCAATGGGAATTGCAACAAAACTATTCTTTTTAAAAACCAATCCCTTTGATTTGTACCACAGTATACGCCTGTCAGTTATAACAACTGTATATTGATCACCCTGAAAGCTAACCGATGAAGGCGACGAGAACCTTACATTTTCTCCAGGTGCTAAAAATTGTTCTACTCCCATTCTTATCAATAGAGCACCCGATGATTATATATAAAATTTTTCAGTGGTTTCGCAATAATAGCACACCTAAATTGAAAACTATCTTTCAGGACTCGGTTGCTAGAAATAACATGAATTAACAATCAATTCATTCCTTCACTCTGAACCGCATCAGCGGGGAGCTTCAAACAATTATGATTGGTAATTGAATAATTCATACTTTCTGATCAGATCAAGGGAGTATACTCGTTTCACCAGACTAATTTGATTTAGAATGTCATCCATTTTAATGTGTTCCTTAGTCCCCTTCTCAACGGACTGGAAAAATGCCTGTTGTGTGGCTCTTTTAAAAAGGTAAATAAGATCTGCGAAAGAGAAACCCTCAGTCCTATGGGCAATAAGACTTGCGTCCACGTCCCTCGAATAATATCCCTTATTAAGCTGATCCTTTATAATCTCTAACCTGTCAAGAGACGATGGCAGGGTAACGTATATTTTCTGGTCAAATCTGCCTGGCCTGAGCATTGCAGGATCTATTTCCCAGGGCAGATTTGTGGCGGCGACTATTACAGTTCCCCCAGTGTTTTCCGTCATCAGCCGGTTGATTTCAATGAGAAGTTGAGTAACGCCTCGCTTAATTACACTCTGGTCTGAGGTTTCTCTCCTTGGGATCAGCGACTCCACCTCATCGAGAAACAACAGGTTGGGAGCAGTCTCCCTGGTTAGCCTAAATAGATCTGCGATGTTCTTTTCGTATCTGCCAAAATATTCGTTGTATAAATAAGCAGGATTTAATTCTATGAAACTTATTCCTGCTTCCCCAGCAATTGCCTCGGCAAGAAGAGTTTTCCCATTGCCCGGAGGACCGTAAAGTAGAACTCCTCCACCTAAGCTAATTCCGAACTCTCTTGAAAGATCTTTATAAGCAAATGGATATATCAAGGTGGCCCTGAGATTTCTTTTAATTTCATCCATGCCCTTCAGGTCAGAAAACTTCCGAGTGGGGTTTTGTATAAATCGTGCGCCAAGTTCAGCAAATTTTGGGGAATAATCGACATTCCCCTCTTTAGTTTCTTCCTGTTTGCCC
>JAKBRR010000328.1 GCA_021845325.1 Thermoplasmata archaeon | reverse complement strand
CGATAATACTTATGAAAGAGCTGGCAGAGCGCAGGATAAAGAAAATATGATGAGTGAACTTAGAAAATTCGGGTATATGTAGATGAATAAGCCAAATATTTTAGTTGTGATTTTTGATACGCTGAGATATGATTACTTTCAAAAATTCTTATCTGAGGATCCTGTTCTCTCCGAAATTATGAAAGATTTTGTTTCATATGGGGTTGAAACCAAACTCTCCAAGTTCCTAAATCATGACTATACATTCTCTGAGTGTTTTGGAATGCAACATTCAAAAAGTTTAATGAGAAAACATATTCAATCCATAAGAGGAACAACAAAAATATATGAGGATGCGAATATCCCTAGAAAAACTATAATTAAACAGAAAATAAAACTATCCGTTAACACTCACTCGAAACTTGAAGAATATTCTAGTCAACAACAGACAAGGATATCTGATCTCCACGCTCAAGCTTTGAATGATTTGTTATTCGAACTTGAGATATTCTCTGATAATAACAACTTTATTATAGATAAACAATCCTTAAAAATAAAGAGGGAGGAAAATAATGAGCAAAAAATATAGGATAGCATTTGTATTTATAATCGAATATGGAGATCTCGAACAAAAGGGATTATTGCTGAGTGAGAGCCTTAGACGGTTTTTTCCCAGTGAGATAGACTGCCCAATATTTGCTGTAAGACCAAGAAAAGGCAAGGAAATTAAACAGGAAACCAAGGAAAAATTAATGAAGTTTCACATACAATACATATACGAACCGGTGAATATACGATGGCATAATCTACCATTTGCTAACCAAGCATATGGATCGGCCATTATCGAGGAGAAGATAAAAGATGAGGCTGAAGTGCTCGTATATTTGGATGCTGATATTGTTTGTCTTAAGTATCCAGATAAATTGTTTTTAGAGGAAGATATTAAGGTTGCGATTACTCCTGAAGACATGATACAAAAAAGTAATGCAATTAAGTATGGAGATCAACTTTCCAAAAATTGGGATTTTGCTTATAATTTAAACCATGTTGATAGGTCTAAATTGTGGTCTATCCATACAAAGGTAGATAAAGTTGAAATATATCCATCTTTTAATTCAGGAATGATAGCAACTCGTCCCGAAATTGGATTATTTAGAAGATGGAGGGAAATGTTCGATATCAGTGTGTCTAATGGATATTTCGCAATGTTTCCCCCATTTTCCAAAGATAAAGCTTTTTTCTGGACAGATCAAGTTTTTCTTTCATCTGCCGTTGTATCAATGTTTGAGAGAAGTGAAGTTTTAATTTTGGATGATAGCTATAATTTTCCCCCTATTTTGGCAAAGGAATATTCCAAGGAACATGGCAAAATAAAATTTGATGAGATTACGTTTTTTCATTATCATCATTATTTCTATGGTACAGAATGGTTAAATTATTTTTATGTTAATACTCGAAGTGTACAATGGTTATTTAATAAATTACCTATTCATAAGGACAGAAAAACTGCTAAATACCGGACGTGGATAGACCTATTTAAACAGTATATATTACATTATTATTGGAAGATCATTAAAATTTTCTGATACCTCTCTTTATTATTTCATAATATTTAGTTTACAACGACATAACATGCAGAACTCCATATAATCAGTCATTTGCGCATCTTCCATAAGATTTTAAGCCTGTTTTTTGTATTACCCACCATCTTATGGAAGAATAGTTTCAGCTTGAGTTCCGCATGACAAGCATTATCATTATTAGATGATGAACACCTGCTTTACAGTATTCTCTTAACATTGCAGATAATTATGTATGTGCACATTCACGGATCCTTGGATATGGAATCCCCAGGCTTTTAAGAATATCTGATGCTTCTATGCTCTCCGATGAGATATACAGTTCTCTATTTCCAACTGTTATGGGAACAACATCCAGATAATTCAGGCTACTGCTTATGCTGTCAATTGTCCTGCCTGTAAGTTTTTCCATTATCCTTGATAGCAGAAGGGATAATACACAGACAAACACATGTGCTTTTATTCTTTCTGGTTTCCTGTGGTATACCGGCCTGATTTCAAGGAATGATTTGATGGTTCTGAATGATCTTTCAATCTGCCACTGTTCCCTGTATGCAGATACAACTTCATCTTCATTGAGATCGGTATTTGTTACTATTAGGAATCTTCCTGCAAGCTTCTTGAGTATCTCTATCCTCTTCTCATTCAGTGCCGTATTGTTCTCTGTGAACTTTACAAGTGATTTCAACTTTCCAAGGGATTTCTTCAGTTCCTTCTGATCTGTAATATCAGATATCTTCTTCTTTACAGTATCAATTTTATCATTCAGATCCTTGAGATCAAGTTCTTCCCTCTTCTTATTGTATACCGCTATATATCTCCTCTTTTCAGCGAGTTTTCTCTGTTCCTCTGTTGAATCATCCTTCATCACATCATCCACACTGATGGAAACCTTCTTTATGATCAGTCCATCCATCACATAACCATCAGAGAAATCCGTTTCCATGAGGATATTGCGGTATGGCTGATCCCACCTGTATGCTGCCGTTATGTATTGATTCTGATCCAGGAGGTTTAATGACTTCGATCTTCCGAATGCCCTGTCTGCAATGAATACCACATTCTTTATGTTGAATCTTTCCTTCAATGCGGATATGGTGGATTCAAGTGTTTTTGGATCCACAGTATTGCCCTTCCATACCTCATGATATATGGGTATGCCATCAGCC
>JAKBRR010000327.1 GCA_021845325.1 Thermoplasmata archaeon | reverse complement strand
AGGGAACAGGAAAGAGGAATTCAAGGATTTCAGAGAATATGGAAGCTGAGATCATCAGGTTATCAGCAGATCGAACAACCTATGGTTACAGGAGAATATGGGCACTTCTTAGGAATTCTGGCATTCATGTGAACATAAAGACTGTCAGAAGGATCATGAGAAGAAACAGCCTTGCACTTCCATATGCAAAGCACAGGAACCGCACCAGAAGAAAGGATCTCACAAAGCCTGAGAACATAAGCATTCTCTGGGAAACAGACATCCATTATGTGAGCACAGTTCATGATGGAATGGTATATCTCATGTCCATCAAGGATTGTTACAGCAAGAAATGGATTTCCTATGAATTTTCAACAACATGCACAGCAAAAGACTGCATGAAAGCAGTTGAGAAGGCCTATGCAGACAGGTTTCCCAATGGCGGAATGCACAATCTCATTCTTAGAACTGACAATGGACCGCAGTATATATCCAGGGAGTTCAGGGAATCCATGAAATTGCTTGGAATAAGATCGGGATACATACAGAAGCACACTCCTGAGGACAACGGAGATATTGAATCGTTCCACAATTCAATCAAGACAGATTACATCTGGTTAACGATCTGGAAACATTTCAGGATGCAGAGAATCTGATGGAATATAACATTCAATGATTACAATAGTGTGAGACCACATTCATCCATTGAATATCTTCCACCAGATGAGTTTGAAAGGAGACTGCTTGAGGATGATGGCTTCAGGGATAAATTCCTGGAAGAGAGAAAAAGAAAGGAGGAGAAAAGAATGAAAAACAGAATTGAAAGAAAAAGGAGGTTGAAGGAAAATGTCTCATTGGAAGACGGAATATCTGTCCAAAATTAAGGGGCTCAGATCAAAGGTGTCCTTTTTCTTTTTCATGAATTTTTCAATCATGATTTATGGTTCCACAAGATTCTTTACATTATGCGGAAAATGCCGTAACATATATTCATGAAACAAGTATATAACAATATGAGTGACCTACTTAATCAGGCAAAAAAAGAGAAATACAGTTCAACGAAGATAGTTGGTATATTAATATTTGGAAATAATGCCATAGACTGGGATGTAGTCACACCATTGTAGATGACAATATTCCTGTGTCAGTAATAAGATCCTATTCTTTGTCAACAGCAGGGATCATTAAACAGCAGTTGATCGTTCAAAAAGACGAATAACAGTATACAGAGATAGGTAAATGCTGGACATGATCCGAAAGGCATATATGGAACCATGGACAGACCTGTGAGGAGAAATTTAAGGATTTCAAGAAAGAGATAGCTTGATAAATCTTCATAAGCCATATTGAAAAGAGTATTTCATTTTTTACAAGTGATGGTTGCAACAGCGAAGCGATTAAGGGTAAAGTTCAAGTTTGCATTTTTTGCTTATAATGTACATTCATTAAAGAACATTATTTGATAACCTGAGCTTTGGTTTTCATTAGGAAAAATAAGGATAATAAAAGGTTATTATAGAAGTACGTGACTGAAAGAGAATTAAGATAGAAAATAGAAATTTTCTCTACTTACCTCTTATATTATAATTTAGTAACTTATGTCACATTTAACCTAATCTCAACCTTGTAAAATTTTGAACGAATTTTCTGGAACTTATTATATTGATATTGTTACAACTATCTCTTACAAATCATCAGTTATAACCCTATTTAATGTATATATCTTACCGGCATAACCTGGAATTCCAAAGTTATAAAATTGATAGAACTGGAATCCCTCATTTATATGAATCCTATTGAATTCATCTATCGCTTTATGTTCGCCCTGGGACAAATTGCCCAGATACTCATAAATATCATCAAAATAAAAGACTGTCCCATTTTGGCTAATAGGATATATCCAGTTTAATACCGTCTTTGCTGATAAATAATAATCAACATCTATATTTACGATTGATGGAGGATAGTCTATTAGAGTCATTCTTAAATCGTTAGTTAGGGAATTTTCGTAATATCCTTTAATAAATTTGATGTTTGATCCGGTATTTGGAAAATATTTGTTTGTGATACTTTGAATTTTATCAATAGTTCCTGCGAATTGACCCTTTGACCACCCTGGGTTTTTATCCTTTAAACTGTCATATTCTGGAAGCCCTTCAAAACTATCAAATAAAAAAACGTTAAAATTATTTATGTCTAACCTAAGGTTTTTTGAGATTTTTCTTAAAGCTTTTAAGAAGTAACTTATACTTTTACCTTCCCCTGTACCAAATTCATAATAATTGAATGGGTCAAAATTCCATTTTTTGTAGTGTTCACTAAGAATTAAATCCAAAGCTTGATAGGAAAAGGAATAATAAGTCTTATACCCCAGTATACCATATATTTTAGGTAATAAATATCTTATTTTTGTCATTTATCATGCACTCTCATATTATTATCAAGTCTGATTGGTTTCACCTTTTTAATTTTTATCTTTTAAATCACTGTAGAGCATTTCTAGTAACCTCTCAAAAGTTCTGTTACATTTATTCATGAAACAGACATGTTACTGTATGTGTGACCTACGTGATAATGCATTTAAAGAGAAATACAACATAATGAAGATAAATGACCCATTAATATTCGTAAAGAATGCATTAGACTGGCATACTTTCACGCCATTGTTGAATGATCTGTATCATAATGATACAGATAATGGTGGTAGACCAAATATACCTGTAAAAACCATGGTTAGAATACTGTTCTTAC
>JAKBRR010000326.1 GCA_021845325.1 Thermoplasmata archaeon | reverse complement strand
ATTATAAGGAATGGAATGAAGTAATACCATATCTGTTGAACATACGGAGACATATTTATCTAAAAATAAATGCCGTATTTAAAATACGGCATCATATAATCCAACCCAGTTGGGTTCTGGATAACTTACAAAATTGTTCTGACCATAGACATTGGCAAAATTGTTCCAGGAGTTCAAGAAATCTGTCTGCGCGGTTGAGGATGGCCAAGGTGCAGCGTTGAAGACCGGTATCATATTTCCATTCGCCATATGACCATAGATATTAAACTGTGAAATTGTGTTATAAAAGTAAAAACTGTAGCCATAAATCAACTGGAAATATGGTGGGTTTAAATTCATCGTACTTGAAAAGGCAGAGTAAAGATTGTTTTCCGCATTGTAAAAGTCATAACCCAAAGCAGCAACCAAAGCTGTGCCTAGCACAGGAAGTATCACAGCAGCCGCTCCATCAGTACCCCAAGCGGCAATGAGAAATTCGAGTCCAAGTAAAGTTCCATCAATTAATCCGATACCGCTAAGATGGCTGCTTATAAATCCATAATATGAATAAGCGTTAGCTTCGTTTGTAAATTTCAGATTCGTATAGTACACGGTGCCTATAGTTTCAGTCCAGAATAGAATTGTAGTTTTGATGGGGAACTCATTTACCATGACCAGTGGATCTTGTGACTGGTTTGTCAGATTGGAGATGCTTTGAGTTTTCTCTAAATTATTGTAGTTGTCTTGCATTTCGATTCTTGTTATGTTGTTCATGACTAGTTGGGAACTAGGAACAGAATTCTGAAACTCTGCAAAGTAGTCTCTTGCACTACTTTCATTCAATTTGCGGATCTGTTTAATCGGAAGCTTCATTTCCTGGTGCAACCAGGTCAAGAACATTTGGTTAAGTTTCATCTCAAGCGATTTTAGATTAGTGCCAAGGTTTGAATGTTCAAAGGGCGTAGACGAAATTTCCGCAATTGAACTTGTTATTCTGCTATCAGTGCCATTAGTTTGGGTTTTAATATGAGTTGACCCGTCAGCGAGGCTTGGTAAAACCATTACAAACGCCGCAATTATTGAAACAACTATTATAATTTTCCTATTCATGAAGTTAAATATAACGCATATTTTAATTAAATCTATTGTAGCCACTGACCCTAAATCAACTTGCCAATTTTGAGTCCGATTTATCTCAGAAATTAGATGTATACCGGATTATTTTATTTAAATCATTGACTTGTTGAGTATCAAACCCCTTTATTTTTTCTTGAGGGTTATCTATATTTGCGCCGGTCGTTATTTTTCTTCAATAATAGTGAATAGAGGACTCAGAAATTACAGATTGGAAAAGTGAATCTGTTTAAAATATCAAAAAAAAATATTTCATCATAGATTTTATAATCCTATTAACAAGGTTGCAAATGTTATGCGAAAACCGATGATTCTACCTTCCTTCGGGAAATATGTCATAATCACGATTTAAGTTTCTTATTTAACTCTACAGTGATATCTGTTTTTCTTTTCCATTTAGCATACTTGTCGGCCATATAGTATTTAAATCGGACAAATTTCTCAAGAATTCTCTCCTTAATTTCTTAACTATATAATATATGAAAAGTTAGACACCACCAAAGGAGGACAAAATTGTTTAGATATTATGTTAAATACAGGAAAACGTGAAGTGTCCTCCATGGTGCCATCTTCTGTCCTTGGGGACATTTACAGGCTGTTACATTCGAATCATCAGCATCTGGGACTCTGTTCTTCTCAGTTTCTACTTTCTGCTCACAATTCGGGCATGTTGTACGCTTTGAAGAGCCTGTGAATCTCCATATATAACTGCAATGATTGCATTTGACATCATATCCTGAAGACCGACTCTCCTTTTCCAGAATGTACACTCTGGTTTCACAGTTAGGACACCGGGCAACTCGCAGGAAACCTGTATAGCCCCAGAAATAACCACATTCACCGCATGTCAATGGGATTCCATCGCTTGAATCCCCGGATCTTCCTGTCAACTTTTCTTCAAATACCTGAATAAATTCTAAATGAGATGGATTAGTGATATCTATCCAATTCTCATAGAATGAAAAGAGAGACATCAATTCAATCCCCTCCCATGTATGGTTTCTCTATCCTGGTCTTAGCTTCATCTACAGTTATCTCCGGAGGATTCTGGTAGAACGGCATCATTTTCTGTTTGGTTTCCCTTTTAACATTCTCAGAAAGGATCCTTGGAGAGAACTGTTTGAAGAAATCCGTTGGGGCTTCAGAGATATTCTGATTATTCAGGAATTCCTTTTGGAACTCCTCGTAATCAAATCTTATGAAATACCTTTCAATAAGATCACTTTCTGATGGTATAAGCCATGTTTCAGGTTCGCTTGGGATTAACAGATTGTTCTTTCCAATGTGCCTTCTAAGTATTCTAAATGTGATGTTTGATGCCCTGTTTGTTAACCTGAATCCCTGAGGTGTCTCTTCTATCTCATAGGCATGGATTCTTTTCTCAGCCATAAACTGTTTAACAATTGGAATCGGATCAATGGGTTCTCTTTTCAGTGCTCTAAAAATCACTGATTGAACTAAAGACCTGAGATACCAGGCATGACAATCTGTTTCCAGGCTGATATCTAACCGGATCCTTGCCTTATCTTCCACTCTGGCCTTAACGGATTTCCATTCGCTTTCAAGGATTGACAGTTTTTGCCTTGTTTCAAAGATGTCATTTTCCAATTGCCGTAGCCTTGCTTCAT
>JAKBRR010000325.1 GCA_021845325.1 Thermoplasmata archaeon | reverse complement strand
TTTCGTCCATATAGGTCTGGGTACAAGTAGCTAAGGGATGAATTAAGGAACGAATACACAGCTAAAAGGTCACCTGAAAACTGTTCTTTCATTTTTCCAACATACAAGGCGTTATCTAATAGATACGTAGTTTTTGGAAAGATGAAATTCGACGAGAAATACATCGCAAATGCCATATCCGGAGTTACAATTGGTGACAATTTCCACCATGGAAAGCGAGATTTGCAAGTTGCTCTCTCTGAATAAGGATCTCCACTGGGATTATTCTCCCCATATTCAATATACTCAAGGGCATGCTTTTTGATCTTAATTCTATCGTCTTCTTTTATTAACACCACATATTTTTTCGTTGTACCATTGAAAACAAGATTTCCCATCTTAGTGAATTCCTTGGGTCCCTTCAAGATCGGCTCTAAATATTCTTTTTCTATCAGATGAGGACCACCTTGCCCGTCCTCTACTACTCTTATCTTCTTAAGTTGTCCCTTCTTTATGCCATATAAATTATCTAATTGTTCATCTGTATATTCATCCGTAATATCTTTAACATAAAAAAATTCATTCGCCCCCGTCGTTATTCCTCGATTTATATCCATAATTTTATCTAAAGGGATCATGCTTTGATTTTCAATCAATTCAAAGAATTCTTTTGGTCCTCTTAAGAAAGGGAATAATTTACCTTTCATTCTATCATTAAGATTTAAATCTCCTTGCCTTACTTTTCTTACAATTGAAACATCCTTTGAGGTTTTTCCTTTCTCAATGTCATTAGCTATCCTTGCCGCATCATCTATATCTTTGACAATGTCCTGCATCTTTTTGTTTATTCTCACAAATTCAATTTCATTCTGTTCCCTTTCTATTTCTGCATCGGTCCTTTCTAGAATCATTATAGATGTATTCACAAGTGCATCTTCAAACCATCTTTCCACCGAGGAGTCTATAATATATTTTATTTTGAAATATCTATTCAGAAACTTCTTAAATCCTTCTCCATACTCAACATTCATCCATGTATCTGAGGTAAGGAATCCTACCATAGATCCTTCTTTGAGAAATGGTAATAAATAGTACCAAAAATAAATGTGAAAATCAGACCCTTTGTCTGGAATGTATAAATAATCCTCGTTCTTCGATACGTTAAAGGAAAATTCGTTTTGTTCCAAAAAATTTCTTACTCTTTCCCTTTCCTCTTCTTTGTTTTGAATCTCCTCATCTCGAATGTAGGGCAGGTTACCTATAAAGGCGTCTATAGGCTTAAATGATACGGGTTGCGACTTTCCGGCCAAAGTTTCAGTCTCATGCTTATTTTCGTTGTCAATCAGTCTCCTCTGTCGAGGTATGACATTGCTTGTTTCCAGTTTAAGGAAGTCTTTCCTCAGTATATTGGGATAAACATCTGGGTTATACATAAGAAGTTTTGATGCAAGAGCAACTGTTGCCAAATGTGCAGGATAGGGAGCTATATCACATCCAAATATTTCCCTCATCGCAGCCTCTCTTGTATATGCATCATCTTTTCCATACAACTTTAACTTAAGGTCGAAGGCTCTTGCCAGAAATGTGCCGGAACCACAAGCAGGATCCATAACCCTTGCATTTTCACTCTTTATGGTTAGTGCATTTATCAGATCTACTACTGGAATAGGTGTGTAGTATTGCCCATTTGCATGCCTCTCCTCCGGATTGATGAGCCTATCATATATATTTCCAAGAATTCCTTGGGACAGTTTTCCGAAATCATAATCTTTTAGAAATCTAATTAGCGATCTTACGAGGTTCGTATTTTCATCATCTATAAAGGGAATTTTATCTGCATCACTATTTTCAAAAACAGTTTCATAGTCACCAGACACATCCTTGGCACTATCAAAGCAGGAATCTAACTCGTTTTTAAGGTCTGATATACTATCCTTTTCATAATTTATCTCTTTTATTTCGGGAAACATCCTCCTTAGCACATAAAAAAATACGATCTTGTTTGCAAGTACGTACAGACTGTACTTTGCTATTCTTTCTCTGTCATAATCATCAAAAGTCACTTTTGGTAGATAGTTTTGTTCTTTCCACCACTTCTGCAATATATTGCCTGGAACATTCTTCTTTATTATACTCGCAGCACTTTCAAGGTGTGCATTTAAACCAAGTATGAAGCTCTCTCCTAATGGCTTATAATAGGCCTTCTTCACACCCCTTGTCAGATCGTAGATGTAAAGTGCAAGTTCCTGCATCTTTGTTTTTATTTCCTCCTTTGTCTCATCTAGATTAAAATCACTATCGTTCTTTACTCTTTTTTCAAGAAATACTGTATATATATCTCTGGCCATAACAGGTTTGCTTGTGTCATAGTTATCCCAAACGATTGTTTCATTAAAATTTGACGTTACGAAAAACCTTGGTGGGAAGCGGCTGTGACTTGACTTTAGATATGCGTCATTTACTAAATCAATGTTCCTAGGAGTTGCACCTTCCAATGTTGTTGGTCGTTTAAACTCTGCAATGCATATTAATTCTTCACCGTGATAGATTGTGAGATCTACCCTTTTTGTTTTTGTTCCCCCTTCATGTTCTTCTACCTCAGCCCTGAAATCTTCCAGAGAATCAATATAGCTCTTTACATCTGCAACTAATGTGCGTTCATCAACACTCAATTTCACTTCACCCTTTCCATAAACTCTGAAGTGTCCATACCTGTTATCTGAGTGTAAATGCTTGTTGTGAAAACAGATGAATGGCCTAACCAT
>JAKBRR010000324.1 GCA_021845325.1 Thermoplasmata archaeon | reverse complement strand
TTATCTGCAATGATTGCGTGGTCAATACCCTCCTGTCCCAATTCCCATGCAGTGAGCCTTGCTCCCTGCAGCCTGGGTCTGGTCTCATCCACATATACAAAGATGTTCTTTCCGGATTCCTTTGCAACTCTCATGGGGGCCAGTGCGGTTCCCCAATCCAGTACTGCAAGTGCTCCAGCGTTGCAGTGGGTTAGAAGATGGGCGCCGTCTTTAATCAAAGCATTTCCATATTCTCCAATTTTTTTGCATCTCCCGGATATTTCGTTTGCATATCTTTCAGCTGCATTCAGTTCAAAGTTTTCCCTTTTCATAAAGTTGATTGCCTTGAACAGATCAAAGGCGGTTGGCCTGGTAGAGGCAATAAGTTTCTCAATCTCTTCCATATTTTCTCCCTGAATCTTTGACATCGCTAAACCATATGCTGCAGTTACACCTATGGCAGGGGCTCCCCTAACAACCATATCTTTTATAGAATAAGCAATATCTCTGGCATTTTTTGCATCATAAATTTCCATGGAAACCGGAAGCTTTCTCTGGTCGATCATTCTGACTATACCATTCTCATACCAGACTGCTCTCAACTTTCTTTCCTTTCCATCAACAACCATTTTCATGTGATCTCCAGTTTATTTTTTCAAAGTATTTTAACGATTTCAATTAAACTCTTTCAGATCAATTTTTCTGAAATTTTTTTATAATTAAGAATGTGGAAATTACCATGAACTGTGATATTCTTGCTATAACTTCACGTTTTCTAATAACTTCGAATATTGGATGTACCTTATATGTAAAGCAGAATAAATTAATTAACAGATTGTATTTTCATATATGTATAATAGGAATGCAAAACATTCAAATGTGTTGAATATAAAAACTGTATTAATTTTTATAACAACGAGTTTTATCTATTTGTTATCCGGGATAATCATTCTGATGATCGATATGATATCTGGTCTGGGAATCAGGAGGGACGCCATATTTATCATGTGGCTCTTTGGTTTTGTTGCCATGATAGTGTTTGGATTATCCTACATGTTTGTATCTGGATTCACAAGAAATAAGGCACTCATGAATTCAACTATGAAATATGAATACATTTTTCTGAATATTGGTGTAATAACATTCTTTGCAGGATTTTCAGGTATTATTGCTGCAGATTTTACCCTGGATATCGCAGGGGCAGGGCTGATGCTCTTGATTATTGCAATAACACTGCACATTTTTAATATTGCTTTTAGTGCATTTTCCGGTAATCAGAACAACACTAAGGAAAGGAACTTCTCTGATTCGCAGTAGGAATCCAATGAATAAAGTCATTTACAAGAAAGGATCACTTCATGTTGTTAGTATGTCCCATATAAATAGCATTAATATGTGAGGGAAAACCCATATCAAAAATGAAAGAATGTTTATATCAAGTTATTATATACCGATTGCCATCAAAAGCCGGGGCCCGTAGCTTAGCTAGGTAGAGCATCTGGCTTTTAACCAGAGGGTCAGGGGTTCGAATCCCCTCGGGCCCGTAAGGAGTTGAAAAAAATGAGTAAATTTAATGTGCTTCATCATGAATTGGTACCAGAACACCACGTTGTTGAAATCAAGGAAGAGGAAAAGGTTCTTAATGCATTGGGAATTACCAAGGACTCATTGCCAAAAATTAGCAGAAATGATGCGGCATTGAAAACACTGGAAGAAATGCATGGAAAAATCGAGGCGGGGAGAATAATAAAGATCGTAAGGAAGAGCTCTACTCTTGGTTTCACAGAATATTACAGGGTAGTGAGTAATGAGGTTTTTAAATGAAGGAGCTTGTTGAAGTATTTTTTAAAACAGAAAGTGTAGTAAACCATCAGATAGAATCAATGAACCATTTTGTTGCCACTAAGGACAACACAGACAATCTAATGCAGATGATCGTGGATGAGACAAGGGTATCAGATGATGATGAACCCGGTGTTATTGTTCTGGATCCATCCAAGACCGGAGGCAAGGATATAAGGATATATTTCGGAAGACCCAGGGATAAGGGGGTTCCTTTTGGCGCTCCAACCATATGGGTAGAATCTCCGGAAATAAAGGAAGCATCAGGCGCATCCAATCAGATTACCCCACATGAAGCAAGAATGAGGGATCTGAATTATACTGCGCCAATCATGATAAAACTCAGAGTTGTCGAGGACGGGAGGGAAAAGGACCCTGAAACCATAAAAATTGGAGATATGCCGGTGATGGTCAGATCCAAGGTATGTACTCTCTCCGGAAATAAGCTTGACAGTTACATTGAAAAGAATAACGGTCCAATAAATGCAACAAGAAAGGAAAAATTACAGTATATAGGAGAAGATCCTGATGATTCTGGTGGATACTTCATAATCAGCGGCAGTGAAAGAGTTATTGTTTCCCTTGAAGATCTTGCACCAAATAAAATTCTGGTTGAATTTGAAGAGAAATACGATACAAGGGTAGAGGTGGCAAAGGTATTCTCCCAGACAGGTGGTTACCGTGCACTGACTTCACTGGAAAAATCATCTGAAGGTATCATCAATGTTTCAATACCAAGTGTTGCCGGAACGGTTCCACTGGTAATTCTGATGAAAGCCCTTGGAATGGAAAAAGATAATGAAATTCACGAGTCAATCTTTTCAAGAAATGAAATGGATCCAATTATTTACGCAAATCTGGAAGACAGCCGAAATCCAAAGATATTTCCACCCAATGGAGTCATAACCGGAGCAGATGCAATTGCATA
>JAKBRR010000323.1 GCA_021845325.1 Thermoplasmata archaeon | reverse complement strand
AAGGCACTCTTGGAAGCAACATTCAGTTTGAGATTGCGTTCATTAGCTTTAAAAAATAATAACGTGTCAATCGATTATGTATCCCCGGATTGGAGAGATGATTTCCTTCGCTTATCTATTAGAGACACATGCGAATGTAACAATTTCCAGAATGAGACTTTCAAAGCACAGGAAATTCATAGCGTTTTATTATCACTGAGATATCGATTCCAAAAAATCGCTAATACTCTTACAGACCTCTTCATAGTGACTGTAGTGAATATTGTGTCCTCCACCAGGAATAATTTCCAATTTTGAATTTTTGATTTCCTTTGATAATTTAACACCATAATCTACGGGTATTCTTGGGTCATCAGAACCCCATAGAATAAGGGTTGGTATATTAATTTTCTTTAAGAGATTATCTCCGATTTTAACCTCTTCTTTATTGTTATTCAGTATAATATTTCTCATTGTAGCTCTGTCATTGTTTCTGTTCACAGCAACAACCTGATCCAAAAATTTTTCAATTTCTGTTTCTCCTGCTGTTGCAAGAGTGGGATTGGTTCCAGCGCTCCCAATTAATATCAAGCCTGAAATATCTTCATGTGCGGTTGCATAGTTTAGTGACACCCAACCGCCATATGAATGTCCACCTATTACAGGATTCTTCAAATTGAGATTTCTGATAAAATCTTCCATTGACTCCCTCTGCATTTGAACGGTAATATCCCTTGAACTGGATTTTGAATGCCCATGACCCAGAAGATCCGGGAATATGAGCCTGTATTTTTTCGGAATGCATCCTGAAAGTTTGAAAAAGACGTTACCCATTCCTCCCAGACCATGAAGAAGCACTACAGGAATCTGCCCCTCTCTATCTAAAAATGATATTTCTCCATGCCTTGTTTCTACGATGTCCCTTTTCATATTAAAGCCTTATGCAACAATAAATCAAAATGTTTGCCTGAAAAATATGTAAATACGTTTCTCGTAATACATTCATATTATACTGCTCCGATTTAAGAGAAGAAATAGTAAAAATTTAATTACTGATCGCTATGAATTTCATGTGACTGCTCAAAAAAAGTACGTTTATGATTTTTCAGAAGGAAGCAAGGAAATGGTTAATCTTCTTGGAGGAAAAGGCGCCGGTCTGGCTGAAATGAGAAAGATCGGTCTTCAGGTACCTCCTGGTTTCACAATTACCACTGAAGCATGCATTTCATTTCAGAAAAATCAGAAGTTTCCAGAGGGCATGGTTAAGCAATATGAAGAAGCTCTTGCAAGGTTGGAAAAAGAAACAGGAAAGACGTTTGGAGATACCAAAAATCCTCTCCTGGTATCCGTTAGATCCGGTGCTCCAATAAGCATGCCGGGAATGATGGATACAATCCTGAATGTGGGTTTAAACAGTGAAACCATTGTTGGATTGAGCACAAAAACAGGAAACCGCAGATTTGCCTACGATTCCTTTAGAAGGTTAAAACAGATGTTCGGCACGGTAGTTTTGGGAATTCCTCATGAAGAATTTGAGGATGCCATAGAAGCTCTGAAAATAAAGAAAGGAAAGAAGTTCGATGTAGAGCTTGATGAAGTTGATATGGAAATTCTCATACATGATTTTGATGATGTTTATAGAAAGAACAGTAAGAAATTCCCTGAGGATGTAAGAGAACAGCTTAATATGTCAATAAAAGCAGTTTTTTTATCATGGAATTCAGAAAGGGCAAAAGCATATAGGGAGATCAACGGAATAGACAATAGCTTAGGTACTGCAGTAAATATTGTGTCAATGGTTTTTGGAAATATGGGGACTGACTCAGCCACAGGAGTTGCTTTTACAAGGGATCCAAACACTGGAGAACCGGGAATGTTTGGAGAATATCTTGAGAATGCACAGGGCGAAGATGTCGTTGCAGGAATTAGAACTCCCAAGAAAATTTCAGATCTTGAAAAATTCATGCCCAGGGCGTATAATGATCTCATAACTTCAGCAAAAAAACTTGAACTCCACTATAAGGATATGCAGGATATTGAATTTACCATAGAGAAGGGTAAATTTTATCTACTCCAGACAAGAAATGCAAAGAGAAGTTCAAGATGTGCCGTGAGGGTGGCTACAGATCTCGTTAAGGAAGGAGTAATTGATAAAAGGGAGGCGCTACTTAGAATTACTCCAAACACTCTAGATACGCTTTTCCATTACCAGGTTAAGAAAACCGGTAAGGAAAAAGTATTGGGAACAGGTCTGGCGGCATCCCCGGGAGCAGCTGTGGGCTCCATTGTATTTTCATCTGACAGAGCCGTTGAACTGGCCAAACAGAAAAAAAAGATTATACTGGTTCGTCCTGAAACAACTGCTGATGATGTCAGAGGCATGTCAGCTTCTGAAGGATTCCTTACTCAGAAGGGTGGTATGACCTCTCACGCAGCAGTGGTAGCAAGAGCCATGGGTAAACCTGCAGTAGTTGGGGCAGAAAATATTACAGTTAATGTGAGAGATGGAACTTTAACCTGTCAGGGTATAGTGCTCAGAGAGGGGGATATCATAACCGTTGATGGAACCAATGGCGAGTTCATCATAGGCGTTACGGATCTGGAAAAGCCATCTGTGGGGAACGATACTGATCTTCTCCTGAAATGGGCCGATGAATTCAGGAAGCTTGGCATCAGAGCAAATGCAAATACTCCAGAGGAAGCCAGACTTGCAAGAAATAATGGAGGAGAGGGCATAGGGCTTGCAAGGACAGAAAGGATGTTTCTCGGTGACGGTAGAATTGAAATAATGAGAGC
>JAKBRR010000322.1 GCA_021845325.1 Thermoplasmata archaeon | reverse complement strand
AACATTTAATGAAATTGCAAGATTGGTTAAATTAATTAGTAAGAGTAATTCCAGAATCACGCACGTAAAGAATCCTTTCAAGAATTACCAGATGTTTACTCTGGCAGATATGAGAAAAACATTTGAAGAATTAAGGTTTAAACCATCATACGATCTAAAGAAAGCTATCGAAGATATGTTGGAAATAGAAGTGTGAAACTGACCAAAATTTCCAAGTCTTAAAAAGCAATGTTTTATTAAATTGTTTTTTAGCATGGTTCAGTTTCATCATAAGACATAATCGGCAGATAAGGAGGTCTACCACATCCAATTAATTTATAATAATACTTTAGATACCACAAATAATGAAAGGCGTGATCTTACATGGAGGAAGTGGTACCAGACTTAGACCTCTTACCTATACTGATGTGAAACAGCTTCTCCCCTTGGCTGGAAAACCAGTTTCAGAATATGCTTTGATGAATTTGATTGAACTCGGGATATCTGAAATTTGCATTATTCTCGGTGAAATTGGTGCTCATGAAGTCCAGGAATATTATGGTGATGGTTCGAAATGGAATGTCTCAATTACATACATTTTTCAGGGAAAACCGCTTGGTATAGCTCACGCTATAAGTCTAGTTAAGGATTTTGTTAATAGTGAACCTTTTGTAGTAATCTTGGGTGACAACTATTTCCACAACGGGTTATCATCAATGACGAATGCCTTTTTAGATGAAGGATATGAAGCGTACTTGGGATTAACTGAAGTATCACAACCCTCGCAATTTGGAATAGCAGAGGTAAGCAATGATAAAATAATTTCCATCGTGGAAAAGCCTAAAAACCCAAAATCAAATCTGGCAGTCACAGGTGTTTATTTCTTAAGACCTAGTGTTTTTGAAATCATTTCTACTCTAAAGCCTTCGTGGAGAAACGAACTTGAAATCACTGAAGCTTTGCAATTGATGCTTACTAAGGAATATAAGTTAGGGTTTACCGTCATAGATGGATGGTGGAAAGATACTGGCACCGTGTCGGAGTTCTTGGATTGCAATAGAATGGTTCTAGATAAGATCAATCGTTCAATATCCAAAACATATGATGTGAATAAAATTTCAGGAAGGGCGAATATTCACCCATCGGTTGCCATCAAGGGAAACACTAGAATACTTGGTCCTTGTTACATCGGAAAGGACGCAATTATTGAAGATTCCTATATTGGGCCATATACAAGCATAGGCTCAAATTGTCAGCTGAAAAACATTGAAACTGAGGATTCGGTGATAATGGATAACTGTGAGATCGTTGGAAAAGGAGATTTACGTATTTCTAGAAGTTTAATTGGTTCAAACGTTAAAATTAGACCCTCCGAGTCTAGAACTGGTGACATTTGTCTTATTTTGGGTAGAGATTCGAGGTTGGAGCTATGAATTATGATAAGGTAGTAATTTTGGGGGCCGGAGGTCAGGTCGGAAGAGAACTGAGCCAGCTTTACCCTGGAGCGAAATCCTTTTTCCATAAATCTGAAGGAGCAGATATTATAGATCTGTCAAAGCAGGATGAGATTAAAAAGAAAATATTAGAAGTAAAGCCCAAAATTATAATTAACGCAGCTGCTTTGGCAAATGTTGACTTATGTGAAAAAGATAAGCCTTTATCATATAGTGTCAATGGTTTAAGTCTGTTTACCATCACTAAAATCGCGAGAAAACTTGACGCCTCCCTTTATCACATATCAACGGATTACGTATTCGATGGATCGGAAGGCAATTATTCTGAGAGAAGCATACCCAATCCAATTAATTATTACGGGTTTTCAAAATTGATCGGAGATACTTTTGCCTTGTCGTATGAAAAATCAGCCATTATCCGGACATCCGGTGTGTTTGGTCACTCGAACAATTTCCCCATTTTTGTTATTAATACTCTTAAAGGCAACAAACAGGTAAATGCCATCAAAGGGTACTACTCCCCGATCCATGCAAAAATCCTTGCTATGGCGATCAGGGATCTTGTTGATACAAATTTTTATGGAATGATAAATGTTGCAGCCGACAAAATATCAAGATATGAATTTGCAACAAGATTAGCAGATAGATTCAATCTTGATCGAAATCTAATAAATGAAGTTGAATCACCTGTGAACATGTTCGCTAAAAGGCCTTTTGATTCCTCTCTTGACATTTCACTTGCAAAAAAAATATTAGGTTATGACTTCCACTCCGTAGATGTCAATCTGGATGCCCTCGCTTCATCTCTTAGCGAAACTTAGAATGAACTTAAAATAAACATATGTAATACCCGGTATATGCCCTTTAAATTTGAAAGAACGAATATTAGCGGCGTCTTGATAATAGAACCAAAAGCGTTCCCTGACGAGAGGGGATTCTTTTTTGAGAATTATAAACAATCAGAATTTGAAAGAAATGGAATAAAATATACATTTAAACAGGATAATTCCAGTTTTTCAGAGACAAATGTTGTTAGAGGATTGCATTTCCAAAGCCCACCGTACGAACAGGGTAAGTTGGTTAGAGTGATAAATGGGAGAATACTTGATGTAGCTGTCGACATAAGGATTGGTTCACCAACGTATGGCAAATATTTATCTGTTGAGTTATCTGGCGAAAACAAGAAAATGTTATGGATTCCTCCCGGGTTTGCCCACGGTTTTGTTACTTATGAAAAGAGTTTTGTTCATTATAAAGTAACTAATGAGTACAACAAAGAGTCAGAGGGTGGAATTATCTGGAATGACCCTTCTTTGAATATAGACTGGAACGTAAAAAACCCGCAATCATCTAACA
>JAKBRR010000321.1 GCA_021845325.1 Thermoplasmata archaeon | reverse complement strand
ATTACAGAAAAAAAGATGGAAGCTGGGAACCAAAAGATATTCCTGGATATGAGAGGAGAAAAGAATAAAAGAATTTTTCTCATTTGATGTAAAAGAAACTCCGCTTTAATTTGCAAATAATAAAGAACTTTTATGAATTAATGAATTACATTTCAACAAATTCAATTTCTGTGATCTTGTCTTTGATTCCTTTTCTTGTTGAATTGATTCTTGTTTTTATTAAATTCGCATAATCATTGTTAATCTCTATTCCAATTGAATTTCTATTATAAAATTCAGCTACAACAGAAGTTGTTCCAGATCCTAGAAATGGATCAAGAACAGTATCACCTTCAACCGTTGATGAAAGGATTATTCTTTTAAGCAACTCAAAAGGTTTCTGTGTTGGATGATTTCCAGCCCATTTTTCACTCCTCGGTGTTACAGGAATAGACCACATATTCCTCATCTGTTTGCCATCGTTTAGTTCTTTCATTTTTTCGTAATTAAATACCCACTTCTTTTTAGAGTGACCCTTCACCGCCCATATTAGATGTTCAGTACTTTCAGTAAACATTCTGGTCGTTATGTTAGGCTGTGCATTTGGCTTGAACCACACAATACTGTTATTGATTTTCATGTTTAGATGCTGCATGATAAAACCCAGCTGGTATATGTTGTGAAATGACCCGCAAACCCAGAAGCTTCCACCTGGTCTCAGAACACGCAGTGATTCATTTATCCAGTTCATATTGAATTCGAAAAGTTCGTCTCTTGTGAATATGTCCCAAACTTCCTGCATTGTAACGTGGCTGCTGAATGCCCAGCTGAGCCCTTTTACTTTTGACATTCCGTATGGAGGATCAGCAAAAATCAAATCTACTGAATTCTGGTCTATTTTCTTTAGAATTTCCAGACTGTTTCCAAGATATATTTTATGATTCATCTTTACCTCTGTTTAAATATATATCATCTCTTATTAGCCATTTTTATATGGACTTTTTAGCTTCCTAATGTTTGAATGGGTTTAATTATTTGTACAGCTGTCCTGCATAAAAATTGAACAACTAATAACAAATTAATTATTGAAAATTTAATTGCATAACTATATTTCATAAATGAGATCATGACAGATAGCATTACAATTGAATTTGTGGTTAAGTAATATTTAGTTACCGAGTTATAATAGTTATTTGTTGTTTTACTGCTTTTGCTGATACTTATTTTGATCATTATCTTTGCAACTTACTCTGGAAATTCGCAACAGGATCATTTTCGATGTGCGGTATTTTGAACTAATGCTGGTGACCTCCTCTCCCAGCTTTCGCAGGGAACTTCCCACTTCAAAGGTTACCGGCGGAATCTCCATGGGCTTGAATTCCCCTTGGCCCGAATGTACTCTGTCCTTCATGCTAAGCCATCTGACTTTACGGACGCAGGCACACATGAAACAATATGCTGTCAGACCTATTTCACTTCCATCTGCCAGTGGACAGCACTATATTTTGGCAGAACAAATAAACTTTTCACTCGCTTTCATCCTCTATCTTGCGAAAGGGGAATTCCCACTCGCAAATGTTAAATAAAATCCCAAACGTCTTCTGAGTATGGTATTAGATTTTTTACAATTACCTCATTTTTTGTTTCCTCTGCCACCTGATACAGAATTTTATAGAATTCGTAAATTACATCTGTTGGCAGAAATACCGTAACTTCTATTTTTCCTGAAAGCAGTTTTCCAAAATAGGCGATTCTCATGATGTGCTGTTCATTTGCCCTGTTTCTTACAAGAAAGGGAAAAGGACTTCTCAACTGCATCTGGTAGAGATGACTTTTGGAATCAATGATTTCGAGGTCTTCTACAGGCATGTCACAGAATACTATGGTATTAATATCCCCTTTAGCTGCTCCGCTGCTCTTAACCTCCGCAATTATCCTCGGGCTATCAGGTATTTCCCTTGCGTGTATATCTTCCCTGTTAATTGGCGTTACATATGTTACTATGGAAAGGGGATAATCCCTGTTTATATCATCCATCATTTTCATTATGCCATGACTTGGATCGAGCCATGTAATCCTTGCATTTTTCGAGTTTGGAGCGTAATTTGAGAGTAGAGCTGATACTTTTTCAATCTGGCTACTGTGAAATCTGGCATAAATGTTTAGAAAACCATCCTTCATATCGGACCCATTGATAATTAGTGATGGAATTTCTACTAACTTATCGATTAGGGTCAGTTCCCTGTCATCACCTATTGGTGAATCCACAACAAAAGACATTTCCCTCTCGGATGCGTTAAATTTATTCAGGAGAATATTTAGCTTCTGTATCTTACTATTCTTAGGAAAATAAGTGCTTATCCAGGTTTGACCACCCTTATCATAAATAAATACAGGGAGTTTCATTTCTATATCTGCAGTTGCCTTGAAAAACTCTGTGTCCTGTCTTACCTTGAGTTCAAGATACATATCAAGAGTCCTATCTATCTCCCTGATTAACATATCATGATATGCACATCAAGGTTTTAATTCTTTTTGAGCAATTCTATAAAGATCGGTTCATTATAATGAAACAGTTTTCCTCTTAACGTGCATACTTTTTTAGTATAGAATAGTCATACTACGGGTTTTCATTATTTTGTAAAATGAAATATTATTTGATCATACTATTTATTTTTCTAATTATATTTAGAACGTTTGTAGAATTTAAGTCACTACTGGTTAAAGCCCTTATAGAAAGAACAAAGAGTTTCGTCAAATCATGAAAATGGTAAAAATAAAGGGAAAGACTTTAGTGACAATATTTACCATTACCA
>JAKBRR010000320.1 GCA_021845325.1 Thermoplasmata archaeon | reverse complement strand
AAATTAACGGAATATCCTATATCAGAAAGAATATTTAGAAAAAGTTCTTCGACATCCGATTCTTTCATCCTACTTCTCCTCCAGTGGTACTCGTATTTTGCCTGAAATAAGTTTTGGAAGAAGTATTTCTCTTAGTTCAGTCAAACTGTCCATTTCGTTCTTATTTAAACGGAGTTTGGAAAAACCCTCCTCAATTAATCTGTTAAAAACATTTATTAGATCAGCTGGAGGCATGACTACGGTAATACTATTAAGATTTGCCTGATTAATTTTCGCCTGCACAGCCCCTGTTACGATATGCTTCACGTTTAACTGCTTTAACAATAAATAGACATATTCAGTTGAAAATGGATACTTGCCTTGAATTACGTGGGCATGGTTGTTAACCCAAAACCTTCCAAACACGTACTGTAAAATCGGGTGACCGTGCTCATCAATTACCGTTCCATCTTCACCCACGAGAAGATAAATTCCGTCAAAAATATAAGAATCTACAAAATCCAATAAGGAAGCTGCTCCGTAGTATGGATATGTGCCAATTCGTACTTCTCTTTCTCTGCTTGATAGTGGAATCCTTTTTGAGTCAAAATTTAAGGTGAGGTCTATAAGTCTTCCAATCTTCCACTTGCTAGGTATCTCTCCCAGTTCGGAATCAACCATCTCCCCTCCACTCGATTTGTATGGATTACCCTCTTCATTCGGGAAATCAAAGTCAATGAACCAGTGCTTGAATATGGCCTGTGCTATGGTTTCAAGGGTTCTGTTCATCTTTTTGTTGTGCTCAATCTTTGAATCGAGATCAAAAAGAATTTTGGCTATGGCTTTTTGCTCTTTCAAAGGTGGGATAGGTACTATTATTGACTTCAAGGTTGTTGTTGGAGATGCAATTGAAGGCACTCCTGTTTGAGATGTGTTTGATAAGAATTGAGACATTCCTTTTTTTGATGTAAGAAAGTAATAGACGAAATATGGATCGCACTTCGTTTGGTCCACAGTCAGTTTCATTTGGCTCTGTGAAACTATATACCTGTCAAATTTTGAATTGAGTGGAATTATTGCAACTTGGCCAATTGTTCCCCTATGAGTCAATACAAGGTCAAGTCGTCTAGCTGAAGATGCCGATAACTGATTAGCAAGTTTGTCGGAGATATATACAAAATCACTGTCTTCGAATATATTGTTTCTTAAGTTATTGCCACGAATAACCGGTACACCTTTGATTTGAAAGTTATCCTTCTTTATATTCGAACCAAAAGGTCCCATGGCTATAGAATTTCTTTGAGGTGACTTTATATTATCTATTGGTGAAATGCCCCACGAATTGATTGACTTTCTGTTATTTGGATTATCTATCATTGGGAGATATCCTCCTTTTCCAGAACCAAGACTGTAACTATTCCGAGTGCACTCCACAAAATATTAGCAGATTGCATTAATTTAGAAATAATAGTTTCTTGTTTAACCTTTCTCATGGATTTGAGATACTCTAAAAAAACGTATTTTTTGGGTAATTCACTAACAAAATCTATTGCATCCTCTAAAGATTTATCTGCATAGACCTGATCTATATTAACGAAGTCATTCCTACTTTTTTCAAAGGAATGTTTTAATTCTCTCCCAAAAATGTCCCCTTCACCATTATAAGGATTTGAAAACTGAATAAATCCAGCTGCATTTTTTTGATATGTTATATAATGTTGTCCTCCGTCGTTAGGACCATAGTTACGGCATTTTTTTAAAGGAATCAGTCTTGAATGATTTACTATTGTATGATTAAGGAATGACTTTATTAGCTCAACTTGAGAACTTATTTCAGGTGCGACATAATATGTGTTTCTATTGCCTGGCTTTTGAGCCCAATCCCATAATATCCTATGTTGTAGGTTACAATCGGCTTTATGTAATTTTATCCTAAAATAAGGAGAGTTATATGGGCCATTCGATATGTGTCTGGCGTTACTACGTGATAAAAGTTCGCTTCGCTTGAACTGATAATAATATTTCGCTCCTTTTGTTTGCAATAATGCATCCCAACCCTTTTTCTTTTCTTCGATAAGGCTTGGCAGTAGTGGGTATGTTACTAATTTTTTCCATTTCATAAAAGTTTGTTCATAAAGAAATGAAAATTCAAAAGTAAACTCCGAGATTCCTAGATCTGCCATCCCATCCTCTCCAGATTCTTCTTTATCTCCTCATCCAGCCTTGCGCCTTCTTCCATCTGCTGCTTCAGTTCCGATAAGAGTTTCTGCATCTTCTCTTCAAATTCCTCATCATCCTCTTCCTCCTCCTCTGTACCAACATACCTGCCCGGAGTGAGAACATAGTTGTTCTTTCTGATTTCTTCAATATCTGAAGACTTACAAAATCCCAAAATATCATTATACTCACCGCCTTCACCTCTCCAAGCGTGATACACTGAGGATATTTTTTTAATATCTTCTTCGGTCAGGACCCTGTGCCTCCTGTCTATCATTGAACCCATTTTTCTGGCATCAATGAACAATGTCGTTCCTCTCCTGTCTTTAAATTTATTGTTCTTCTTGTCTTTGGTCAGGAACCATAGGCATGCTGGTATTCCTGTGTTGAAGAACAACTGAGTAGGTAATGCAGCCATGCAATCCACAAGGTCCGCTTCAATTATGTTCTTTCTAATTTCACCCTCATTGGATGTATTGGAACTCATTGATCCATTGGCCAGCACGAAACCTGCAATACCTGTTGGTGCCAGATGGTGAATGAAATGCTGAACCCATGCGAAATTTGCATTCCCTGTTGGAGGTGTTCCATATTTCCACCTCA
>JAKBRR010000319.1 GCA_021845325.1 Thermoplasmata archaeon | reverse complement strand
TCAGGAATTGGAGGTATTCCTCCGACTCCAAGTTTTTCATTACTTACCGAATTCCATGATATGCTGACATTTTTCTTTGAAAGTGCTCTGACCTCCGAAAGGTTTAACCATACAGTATGTGCTGCAAGAAGATTTTCATTGAGAAACCCTATGGAATCTAGCTGTTCAACAGGACGCTTCCCTCTTTCTTTCATACAATTATTAATTTCTTCCCTTGTTTCGGCAAGATGCGTGTGAATAATGGTGCCATATTTCTTTGAAATTTCATATGCCTTCAAATAGGTGTCATCAGATGCAACATATATTCCCTGAACCCCAATTGATGGTGTTATTAATGAAGATCTTTTTGAAAAGCTCCGTATAAAATTTTCAGCGTTTTCTATTGGCTCCCCTGTTTGTGTTGTAAATTTTTTATCGAGAGTATTCCATGAAAGAAATCCCCTGATACCGGTATCTTCAACTGCTCTCGCGATAATATCCTCTGAATAATACAGATCTGCAAAGGAGGTTATACCGGAATCAATCATCTCACAGATGCCCATTATGGAAGAATTGTAAATATCTTCATCCGTTCTCTGCGAATCTAGCTTAAAAGTTTTCTCAAGGAACTCAGAAAGTTTAATATCGTCCAAAAGTCCTTTAAATCGGGACATGGCAACATGGGAGTGCGTATTTATAAATCCCGGAATTAGAAGATTTTTATTTGCGTCTATGACTTTATCGGCATCGAACGGCTCATCTGAGATTTTCTTTATAAATTCATCTTTGATGAGCAAACTTCCTTCTATTGGTTTATTCTTTCCCTTAACCCCAAGAATCAGAGCATTATTGACTGCTAATGTCTTCCCTGACATCCCCCTGAATCTCACCAAGACTTATTTTTGTTTGTTTATTTGTTCTCCTGAGCCAAATCAATACAACCAGTATTGAGATGGCAATAACCATCAATTCCTCGAAAGAACCATTAAAAAAGCCCATAAAATATGATATAACTACAGTAACAATTCCCCCATATAGAAATCCATATGATATTCCATCCATCTGGACCCTTTTTCTCCCTTCGGAGACAAAGAAGAAATATGAAATAACCCCTAATATGGATAATATGAAGGTAATATCAAGGTAATTGTTAAAAGCGGAACTGACATGGAAAACTATACTGATAAATTCATAACCATAGAAGAATAATGTATACAGGTTCAAACCAAACAATGCGTTAGCATAAGTAAATGAAGTTATGAGATTCCCGCCTAAAAGTGGATTTATTTGAATTGCAACAACCATATCCAGAAGGTCTGCCATACTGATAACTAAATAACTTAATATTCTCTGCAATTTTATTGAAATAGCACCCTCAACTATGAATATAAAGGGTAGTGAAGTAAAGAATGTAAAACTAAGGCTTTCAATATATGCCGTATTGGTTAATGGTAGACTGAAATATTTGAGAATTACATAATTGTTTATCAGTATCAGATGAAGGAAACTCAAAAATATATACAAAAATGTTATCAAAAGAGTAATAGGATATACAAACTTTCCATATTTTGGAATAACGTTCTTTATAATTGGTATTGCGAATATTATATAATTTAATGGTGTTATTACATACAATGTTATGTCCGTCTGAACATAATAAAAACAGTATATTGCAGGTGAAAGGATCAACAGGTTTGATAATATCTGAATTATTCTTTCGGCTTTCATATGGTTATGCACCTCTATTTGCCATTCTGCCCGTAGAATAATCAGCGATCATTTTTGGTAAAATCGTATCTTCATTTGTGACCTGAACTCTTAGTCCCAGATGATTATACGCCTTGGCAACAGTTTCCAATCTTACTCTTTCAGAAGTAAACAGCGTCTCAGATAGTTCCACTATGGCATCATTTTCCGGCTCATTGAAATATCCTCTGGGATCCATTATGTAATTATATTGCTGCCTCCCTGACAATACATCTTTTGTTCTTAATTTAGTATCTAAGACTGCATAGTGTGGTGACATCAGGGTAAATACCATTGCATTTTTTCTCAGGTTTTTCTTAATTGATTCTGTTGCGCTGGATATTGAGAAAGTTCCGTCAGGTCTTATTTCTGATACAACTTTTTCAAGTTTGTTTACAACTTTTGAAGACTTCACCGGAGGGATAAAGATATCGTGAATGCTTGAATGTAATAAATATCCAACCCCGTCTCGGTTTTTAAAAATGAGATAAGATGCGTTTATGACACTGGCCAAAAAAGTGTCGTATAACCGCCGATTAATATTACCTATATTTGTACCGTTGCTGTAGTCAATGAGAAATAAGACATCAATTTGCCTTTCTTCTTCCCATTCCTTAACGTACAGGTCATCGCCATTAAGAATTCCATATTTAGTCCACGCTACATGCCTGAAGTCGTCCGAATCATTATATTGCCTGACTCCAAAAAAGTTGTAGCCGGAACCGGCTTTTGCAGACCTGTGAATCCCCGTTGTAAAGATAAAGTTGCTTAACCTTTCGCTCCTTTGTGTAAAAGTATCAGAATTGGAAGGACCGACTTTAACCTCGTGAATTATCTCAGATACTGCCTGAACAAAGGAGAGTCGCATGGGATCTTCCGAATATATCTTAATAGGTCCAACCTTATATTTGCCAATAGAATTTGGGGAAATTTCATAATGCTTTTCTATAGTTTCGCCGGGTTTAATTGTTACGAATCCTGAATAATCACCATAAAGAGAGAATACATCAGAAAGCGTGTCAAAATAATTAAAATATAGTTTCGTTCTGGATTCGTTTTTAAAATACAGATTTACCTTGGTTCGCTCTTTTT
>JAKBRR010000318.1 GCA_021845325.1 Thermoplasmata archaeon | reverse complement strand
TGTCAGATTTTGAGGATGCTCAATCACCCACATGGAAAGGTTTGATCAGTGGCCAGAAGAATCTCTTCGAAGCCGTTAGAGGTATATTAGAATATACAAACGAGGATGGTAAGAAATATTCAATCGGCAAAAATCCTGCAAATCTTTTTGTCAGACCAAGGGGTTTGCATCTTCCTGAAAAAAATGTTCTCCTGGATGGCACCCCAATACCTGGAGCATTTTTCGATTTTGGTGTATTCATATTCAATAACGGAAAATTCATTGTGGATAGTGGTAAATTACCATGTTTTTACATTCCAAAGACTGAAAGCTATCTTGAAGCAAGATTGTGGAATGACATTTTTTCATTTGCAGAGGATTATCTTAAAATTAAGAGGGGAAGCATAAAGGCAACCTTTCTCATAGAAACTTTACCCGCTGCCTTTAACATGGATGAGATACTTTATGAAGTGAGGGAACACTCCGCGGGTCTTAATTGCGGAAGATGGGATTATATATTCAGCTACATCAAAAAACTGAGAAATTTCAAGGAATTTGTCCTGCCTGACAGAAACAGCGTGAGTATGGACAGGGGATTTCTTTTGAACTACTCAAAGCTCCTCATTAAGACATGCCACAGGCGGGGAGCCCATGCAATGGGAGGAATGTCAGCATTCATTCCCGTTAAGGGAAATGAAATTGAAAATCAAGCTGCCATGAATAAGGTAAGGGAAGATAAGGAAAGAGAGGTTGGGCTGGGCCATGACGGAACATGGGTTGCACACCCAGGTCTGGTACCTGTGGCAATGGATGTTTTCAACAAACATATGAAATCACCCAATCAAATTCATAGAGTGGCTCAATTGGAAATTATAACTGAGACTGATCTTCTAAAACCTATTTCCGGAGAGATCACAGAAAACGGTCTTAGAACAAACATTTCAGTTGGAATTCAATATTTGCAGTCATGGCTTTCTGGAAAAGGGGCAGCTCCTATCAACCATTTAATGGAGGATGCAGCAACAGCGGAAATATCCAGGTCGCAACTCTGGCAATGGATCCATCACAATGCGAAATTAAATGATGGCAGAACTGTTAATACTAATCTGGTTAGCAGCCTGTTGAAAGATGAGGTTCAAAAGCTTCCTGAATCAACCTATCTTACTCAGGCTTCAGAGATATTCAGAGACATCTCATTCAAAACAGAATTCACTGAATTCATGACTCTGGCAGCATATGATTTCCTTATGGACAATGAGGTGATTCAGTGACTTCGAACGAAATTGAATCTATAAGGAAAAGACTTGAATCAAAGAGATTTGCTGGAGTAAAGAGACCTTACAGCCCGGAAGATGTGTTAAAGCTGAGCGGCCATTTGAAGATTAAACACACCATTGCAGAAACAATGTCAGAGAAATTATGGAATTCCCTTGAGAATGAGAAGTTCATACGATCACTTGGAGCAATGACCGGCACACAGGCAGTGCAAATGGTAAATGCCGGTCTGAAAGCTATATATGTCAGCGGGTGGCAGGTTGCTGCAGATGCCAATCTTGCAGGAGAAACATACCCTGATCAGAGCATATACCCCAGCAACAGCGTTCCTCAGCTTGTAAGGAGGATAAACAATGCATTTCAGAGAGAAGACCAGATTAGGAGGATGAATGGAAACATGCATTCATCGTTTGTACCCATAATAGCAGATGGTGAAGCAGGTTTTGGAGGTCCCCTGAACGTATTTGAAATGACAAAATGGATGATTGAGTCCGGGGCTGCAGGCATCCACTATGAAGATCAACTTTCATCCGAGAAGAAATGCGGACATCTTGGAGGTAAAGTACTCATAAATATTCCAAGTGCAATACGAAATTTGATTTCCGCAAGACTGGCGGCGGACATTCTCAACGTTGATACGGTTATTATAGCAAGAACTGACGCTCTCAATGCAACTCTCATAACCAATGATGTGCCTTCCCCTGACAGTGAATTCATAACCAGCGAAAGAACACCGGAAGGGTTCTTCAGATATGATGGTGGAATAGAGGCTGCCATTCGAAGAGGTCTGGAGTTTGCACCTTACAGCGATCTTCTGTGGTTTGAAACGGCCAGTCCCGACATTGACGAAGCAAAGGCTTTTTCCAGTGCCATACATAGAATATATCCTGAAAAGAAACTGGCTTACAACTGCTCTCCATCTTTCAACTGGAAACAGAAGTTGAGTTCAAGGGAAATTTCAATGTTCCAGGAAGAGCTGGCAGATTTGGGATATAAATTCCAGTTCATTACACTGGCCGGCTTCCATTCTGTTAATTATTCAATGTTCAAACTGGCACACGAATACAATCAGAATGGAATGACTGCATATTCTGAACTTCAGGAGAATGAGATAATGGATCAGGAAGCAGGCTATAATGCCGTGAAGCATCAGGCATTCGTGGGAACAGGATATTTTGACAATGTGTCCAGGGTAGTTTCCGGAAACCTTTCTTCAACTACAGCACTTGACGGATCTACTGAAGCAGAACAGTTCAGAATCTCCGGTAAAATTTCGTCTGAGATCAGTTCTCACTGAACTTTATATTTTTTATTTTAATCACTACATTTTTCTTTATTTCACTAGTTTTAAAGGCTCAAGTTCCTGATTCCCGTATTATATCAGTTGACTGTAACCGTATTATTTCATCAACTTGAAAAACATTGCCACAACCGAGAAAACAGCTATCAAAGCAACGAATTTATGACGAATCCTGTTCACCTTAGGCGGTTCTTCATCAACGGGGATTTCTATTGAACATCCGATCTTAGGCATTTAAATCATCCCCCATGCGTGACTTTTCTTTCA
>JAKBRR010000317.1 GCA_021845325.1 Thermoplasmata archaeon | reverse complement strand
ACAATGAATAGTTCAAAATTCTGGTATGTTTGATTCAGGATTGATTCTATTGTCCTTGCTATTACAGTTTCTTCGTCCTTTGCAGGAACTATAATGCTGACTATTGGCTTATACATTTTTAAGCCTGTAAACTGTTTTTCATTTAGTTTGGAAAAATCTATATCATATTTTGTGAAATCCTTGTACCCGTACAGCAATATTGGGAACTGGTAAATCACGTAAACTAACCCTATGGCTATTAAAGCCAGGCCAATTGCCTGTAAAATATCCATCTTCCTATAGTATCGATACGATATATTTAAATTCTTTTTATTATAAATTACGGAACACTGTTATGAAATCTGCCCATATTGAACAGGTTTTGCCAAAGGTTGGTGCAGAATATGCGTTATCTATTCCCTCACCCCTTCTTAGAATGCTCTAGACCATATTTTTGCGGGAATGCCATTGATCTCAACCAGCCTGTACTGAATACCATTAATTGTAATTTTTCCCATAGCATATATAAAACGTGTATACATTCATGTGATAAGGGTTAAGAGGGAAGAGGCTTCAGAGATGGCAGTAGAAGAAATCTATAAATTTATTCCAGGCAAGGTTACAAAGTTTTTGATTAGGGGAAAATGTCAATTGCCCAAAGGCGTTTCTTACCAGAAAATTATTTTATAATAACTTGAGAAGGGAATGGTGTCTCGAACCTGTTATATTTTTGATTTTTCCGTAAGAACCGGCAATGTTTGTCTTCATTCCAGTGCCGTCTGTTCCAATATCTGCATACTGATGCCTGAAATACCAAGGTCAAAGATCACCTCTATTTCTTTGTAATGTTTATGCCACCTTGAATTATGAGTCTTATTACTGCGAATATGAGCATCAGAAATCCAAGAACAAGAAATCCGGTCAATATATATCCTGCTCCGTGGAGGTAAAATGTTATAAATGCAAACATTATCATTACCAATCCCATAAAAAGACCCATAATACCAGTTCGATACAAATAAGGTTTGTCCCTATCAACCAGAAAAAGAACGGCGAAACCGAAGAGAGCCATTCCTATGACCATAGGCAGAGTTGCAGGTAACAACCCGACAAAATCGCCGTTTTTGTAATGAATGATATTTCCAAGAATTATTGACACATACATTAATGAAACTCCCACAAATCCAAATATAATCGAAGAGAGGGTGCTTTTGCCTCTAGTTTGCATTGCTAGCCCCTCCCTTTAGTGTTTTATATTTTTTAAAAAATAGATAAGGCGCATAACTTGCAATGAGAAAAATAACTAAATTAGCAATTCCAAATGAATAAGAGTAAAGATGTGGCAGTGTGAAATAAAAGTACAATAACACTGCACCACCCACAGCAAGAAATGTAGTTGACAGACTGGCTACCATCAAGTATAGAATTTCTTTTCTCTTTATGTTCATTTCAGAAACCTCGTGACTATTGTCCTTATCTGGATCGCCTCTTCAGTATTCGGATAATGGGAAGAGTTGATAATGGACTTAGCCTCATCTGCATAGGTTTCGGATTTTTCACTATCCTTTTCCTTATACATTGCAGATAAAGCAGCTAGCCTCTTGGCAAGTTCAGGTAGCTTATTAGGGTCAAGTTTTGCCTCTTCTCTGTGAATATTTAATTTCTCCTCTAAAAGGTTCACTGCATGATCACTGTCGGAAGCGGACGTTTCAATGATTGAGAATCCTGTACCCATTCTGAAAGAATTACTGTTTTTGTAAAAAAACCTGTATGAAAAATATGCTGTCATTACAATAATTAAGGTCGGAATCACAGCATAATAGGCAAAGTCGGCAAAAGAAAAGTAAAAGAATGCAAACTGGTCATATGCGTAAAGAGATATAATACCCGCAATGAGGAAATTTCTTGCTTTCTTTCTTGTCATTAATCACATCTCTTTTTTAAATATTCATAAAAACCATCCATAACCAACAACTTTACCATATGAGTTAAATAGAGCAAATCTATAATAAAGATATGGTAGCACGGGTAATGACAGTTGCCTCAACGAATTCTGGAGGCGGAGCCGGCATCATGGCTGATTTAAAAACCTTTACCGCAATGAAGGTATTTGGCACTGCGGTTATAGTCTCATTGACGGCACAGAATAGCGTTACTGTCAAATCCATATATGAACTCCCATTAGAATTTATTAACGAACAGTTCGATGCTATAATGGAAGATATTGGCACCGATGCTGCGAAAACTGGAATGCTGTATACAGAACCTATAATATCAAATATAACGGAGAAATTTAAACAATATGGAATTAAAAAAATAGTGGTAGACCCGGTAATGATTTCAAAAACAAATGTAAGACTGCTAAGGGAGGATGCTGTAGAAAGCATGAAGTCAAAACTGATGAAAATTGCCGATCTAATCACCCCGAATATACCGGAAAGTGAGGTAATTTCTTCCATGAAGATCAGAAATTTTGACGATTCAAAAAAGGCAGCAAAAAAAATTCATGAATTTACTGGTTCTGCGGTTCTTATAAAGGGCGGGCATGCTGGGGGGGATTTTTCTATAGATATTCTATATGATGGGTCGGAGTATTATGAATATAAGTCCAGGCGCATTTTTACTAAAAATACACATGGAACAGGCGATACCCTTTCAGCTTCAATTGCATCATATCTTGCATCTGGGAAAAAATTGCCTGAAGCAATAGAACTGGCCAAACGTTATGTGGAAGGTGCCATACAGAATTCTTTCCCCATGGGAAAAGGCTATGGTGCACTTTCACATTTCTGGGTGATAAAATGATAGGAAAAATATCAAGAAAGTTTTTTGAAGAGAACATAATAAATAAAATAGGTAGCCTGA
>JAKBRR010000316.1 GCA_021845325.1 Thermoplasmata archaeon | reverse complement strand
GAAAGAAGAGGTAATAAATTTTAAATTGTCCTTAGGTTCCCTTTTTTAGTACAAACAAGGGAACCATTAACCTTTACAAGCAAATTTATCCAAAGAGGATGAGAAAAAATTAAATTGAATCTGTAATCTTCAGCTTATGAAATTTGAAGCCGTCCTGCTTTCATTTACAAAATCTATCCGTTCTTTTATTTTCACAACCCTTGCAATAACTATACCATATTTTCTTTCCAGTTTTGACTTCAGTTCCATAGATATAGGTATTGTCATTCTTGTCAGCCTTGCCATATCAACACTTTTTCTGTATGTATACACTGCCTTGAGGATAATGGCAAAGCGAAAGCTCCTCCTTATGGCTTTACTTTTCCTCATATCCCTGACAATTTTTTATCTGCAGGAAAATGTAATATTCCTGTTTATAGCATTAATAGTGGGTGGATTCTCTCTTAGTGGAAGGGATCTTACGGCAAATCAGTCCATAGAACAGTATACCATGAGCCTTTATACAGAAAATCAGAATCAGAAGAATTCCATATTTGCCATTTATAATTTCGGTTCTTATGGCAGCGGGGCAATGGCATCACTTTTTCTTTTCCTGTACAACCCAAGTTCCTTCCAGTTTGTATTTCTTGTAAATGTTCTTTTATCACTTGTGCAATTTGCAATTTACGTGGCTATTAAATTTCCAGAATTTGTTCCAAAAAAGAAAGGCGAAAAAATTGAGGATAAGCAAACAAAAGGTCTTGTGAAGAGTCTGGCCTTGCTTTTTTCAGTGGATTCCCTTGGTGGTGGTCTTGTAAATAATTCCATCATAACACTGTTCTTTAAAGTGGTTTATAATCTGGATGTATCGCAGGTTGGTTTCATTTTTATCATTGTTAATATTATCACTGCGTTTTCCATTATTGCATCAAAATACATATCAGGAAGCATTGGGCTTGTCAGGACAATGGTTTATACTCATATAATCAGTAATATCATGCTTTTCATGGTACCTGTGTTTCATATGCTTGCCGTAAGCGAGATATTTCTCTATTTAAGGCAAACCACAAGTCAGATGGATGTACCCGCAAGAGACAGTTTTGTAAATACTGTCATACCTCAGGAATCCAGAGTAAGCAGTAATTCCGTATTCATTGGGGTAAGGAACGGAATGCAGATACCGGGACCTGGTATTGCAGGTTTTGTTATGGAAATCTTTCCTGCGGGGGTATTCTTCATAGCAGCCTTAACAAAGATTTCCTATGATCTGGCTTTTTTCCTGAAATACAGGGAAAATCGCATTTGATCAGACTTACTCATTTAAATTGAACTAAAATATTAGATCACAATCTCTTTTTATTCTTTAAGGTCATTAAGAGAAAAGTAACCAAAATGGAAGGAAATCAGTATAGGGATACCAGAATAAGAGAACTTCAGGCAGGAAAGAACATCCTCCTCTTGTTAAAGGTATTTATACTCATAGTAATTATAATATTCCTTCTCTATTCAACTGCAGGTAATGCCATTTTTACAGATATCAATGAATTTCTATTCTGGCCTTTAATTATAATATATATTATTTACCGGTTTGCTTATAAAGGCAAACTTATGGTATTTATGCAGGATACACTGGAAAAGAATGATTCCGATTCTCAATATATTACCAGATACATGGAGAGCCTCCAGAGGTCCTCAATAAACAGGCTCAGCCTCAATCATCTGATTAATCTCCTGAACCATTTCAGTATGTCAAAGGCAAAATGATTTTTCGGGGCAATTCCATATGGAAAGTGTTATGTGGCATCTTTAGAAAATGATCATATTGGTGCGGTATATGATTTATTAATTAAATTCAAACACCCGTTTGAACGTTGCCGTATAACTTCACAGCGAGTCCTAAAAAAACCATGGTTATTATGAATATTACAAGTAATGGGCCGAGTGATGAATATGGCTGGTTATATGAAAGTATATCTCTTGCAGAATAGACTATATAGCTCAGGGGATTAATATCGATAAACGCCTTCAACGCAACAGGCGTTTTGCTGGTTATGGGATAAAAAGAGGGGCTTGCAAAATCAAGGAAGAAGAAGAGGACAATTGTTATTGTATTATAGGCATTCATGCTTTTTATTTTAACAGCGAATATGAGAAAGAGTGAGCTGAAGAAAGTAGTTCCTATGGCAAGTGTTATGAAAAGAAGGATAATGTTCGCAGGAGTGACAAAAAGATGTGCTGAGGTATAGAAAGCCAGCGCAGCCATAATTGTGCTTCCGGTAACGGAAAATATCACTGCAAGAAGCATGATACCCATAAGATAGTCGATCCTTCTAAAAGGCCCAACCAGGATCTGTTCAAACATACCCCATCTCCTGTCTGCCCATAGCATTCCACCGCCAATATTCCCGGCGGTGAGAGCCTGCATTCCAATAATGCCTGGTGCTAGAAAAGTTATGTATGATATTGGGCCATTTGGTCCGGGGACCGAGGTTATGAGACCTTCATACATAACTCCAAGAACTGCAAGATAGAGTGCAGGCAGACCAAGCATAAACATCATTGTTCCAGGGTCCATGTTGACCCGAATATTTCTTACCGTAAGCCTGACAAAAGATGGAAGTTTCAACCCTTCATCACCTCAATAAAAACATCATCAAGAGATGGATTATCCAGAACAACCTGATCTATGTCAATGGATAACGAATTGACGATCTGAATGACCTCCGGGAGAATCTTACCCATATCTTTTCCTATTACCGTTATCTGTTTATTTTCAACTTCGAATTCAATATTGTTATGCACCTGTGAGAGATTTTTCATCAATTTGTCTCTAATATTCATGTCCAAAGGTTCTCTTGAGGTTATTGCAAGCTTTCTCATCGAT
>JAKBRR010000315.1 GCA_021845325.1 Thermoplasmata archaeon | reverse complement strand
AAACAATGCAGGTGGCGTATTCAACAGATATATGATAACCAAAGACGGTTTTGAGAGCACAATAGCTCTCAACTATCTTTCTCCTGTTTTGTTAACTCGCCTTCTCTTTCCAATTTTGAAGTTATCTGAGGGCGCAAAAATTATCAACATTGGATCTTCCGTTCACAAGAGTGGAAGAACAGAATTTGATTTCCAATTCAAGCAGAAATATGGGGCCATGAAGGCATACTCAACCTCAAAGCTGATGATTACCCTTTTCACATATGCCCTTGCACGGCGGCTCAGAAATACATCCATGTCTTCCATCCTGGTGCAGCCAGGTTTCGTGTCCACAAATCTGGGCAGAAATAGCGGAAGCAGAATTCTTTCAGCATCCTTCGGCATAATGAAGCCTTTCCAGATAAGTGCTCATGAGGCTTCAAGAACACCCATTAACCTGGCAATTTATGGAACAAGTGAAGAGTTGAATGGAAAGTGTTTTTCGAGACTGAAGCCCATTAAGACATCTACGGTTTCTTATAATGAAGAACTTCAGGAGAAACTCTGGCAGTTAACCGCCAACACTCTGGGATTATCGCCGGTGCTCCCATGAATCCCATATACCGTACAGAAAGTTGATGAATCCTTCTAGCATTATACGGTGTGTTACTATGAAAAACTTTCTTTAAGGGAACAGTTAATTCCTTCTTTGAATATTTGATCGAATCCGCAACAGCCTTCACTTTAAAGGATTCTTTTCCCTTTTCTTCATGGTTTACAGCATCGCGTATATTTCTTTAGAAATGTTTGGATAAATCCCTTATTCCTTTGTATCACTCGTTACTGCTTATATTCGAGGATTGAATCATTGTGAAGCGAAGATATTTCTGGATACCATTTAACTCACTTAAACATACCATTACACTAAAGTATTTTGAAAATTATTATAAAGACGCTTAGTACACATGCGTTGCATCAACGTCTCTGACTTACCCCAACAGAATGTTCAATGAATTCTTTGAATTCTTTAACGGCCCCAGCAAGTGGAATGATACTAGATAGAGATGTCAGATATCCATTAATATATGAAAAGAACCTAAGTAACCATTTTCTGACAAGTTTTCTATCCTTTAGTCTTGATTCTGTTTCGTATTCTGCATTACTTTTTTTAAATTTTAAGTACGTATTGTCTATGAGATCAAATTTGAATTTCAGCTCTATTCCTAAGAGACCATGCATTTCAAATAATTTTATGTTTTCATCATTTTGTTCTTGTATTATTCTTTTTAATTCGTCTATTCTACTAATATTTATTTTAAAAACTTCTATCCACGAGGAATCATTATTCCTATGAGGTTTTGCTACAATTAAGTCCAAGTTATCTTCAACTATAGAAATGATATCTCCAAATTTGTCTAAAATTTGTTTATGCAATTGTTGATCTTCAGGTAAAAGTGGCATTTTTCCTTCAGAATGTATAATCAAAATTTTATTTAAACATTACCACTATATTTTTGCAGATCATTTCCGATTAGGAATATAACCAATTGCCGTTTCCGTTGAGCCTACAATGCCTTAAACCAATCCTTTATTAGATCCCTTATCAAATTCAATCCAATAATGGCTTCTTCAAAATACGTTCCAATACCCTTTGGATGAACCGCTGGCGTCCGAAATTGGTTCAAAATATCGATTCGTTTAAGGTAAGATGACCCAAGTGTTTCTTTAACTTCGTCTTTCTCTAGTAATACTCCAAGTGGAAGCCTTTCAAATGTATCGTTCCAGAGTTGTTTTTCCTTAAGCCTATTTCTTATAAACGACTCAACAATGTAGGTTTCCAACATCACTGAAGCGTGGCTTAATTTATTCTTTGTTGCAATAGATAGTTCTTTAAAAACAAGGAGAATTTCATCTCCACCAGGAAGCTTGGAAACTTGATCTAGATCATCTTTGCTAATCTTAAGGTCAAAGGTTTCGCCCATATGGGCCTCTCTTAGGTGTATCATAATGTTTTGATTTTTCTTAATTCGTTCTGTTTTGGATCCAATGTAAAATTTACCGCTAGTGGGATCAGTGAACTTAGCTTGAAAATCATATATATCGCCGAGACCAAGAGTACCACTGTCCATCTCCTCCCAAACACAAATTCCCTCACTGTCAGCTGTACCTACCCAATTTTTTGTGTCAGCAAATTTAGCACTCCTGTTAAAGAGTGATATGTCAGCACCTGATGCCGGGAGTCCCCCTAGTAGTTTGACAGTAACACTGATTCTGACTCCCATTTTATTGTAACTCTTTATCGATATATTTATTTTGTCACGGTAAAGCCTCAAATAGTTATCAAGCCTAGTATGAATCTATCGCAGTATATTCGTTCTTTAATTTTAGAGAGTCCGCCCTTTTTAGTTATGGAGGTTCCTCATTGTCCATGTGCAAGGGAAAATTGGTTTTCGCCGAGCGTCATGAATTTCCAATAGTTATCAAAAAAATGAGCTACTTGACTTTCACAGAGAATCTACCTGCGCACATTCTCTGTTGCAGGTGCCGAAGTTCAGGAAACAGAGAAGCCCGGATCAGTGGGTACCGTCAGATGAGGATATGCGTCAGGTCTTCAGATATGTGGACGGCATCCCTAACCCGGCTGACAGGGCCTATTCGCGGGCACGGATATATGTGTGCGCATACACCGGAGCCAGGATTGGGGAGATTGCCAGGCTCAACATTGGTGATGTGATGGAAGACACCATATACATCAGGGCTGAAAAGAATGAATCTCCAAGGTCCCTGGGCATACCGAACTTCGTGTACAGAATTGTCAGGGAATATGTGGATACATACAGGATGTCCACTGACCAGAAGGCCCTGTTCACGGGGAAGAGGGGAAGAAATACATCTGATTACCTTAGAGCC
>JAKBRR010000314.1 GCA_021845325.1 Thermoplasmata archaeon | reverse complement strand
AATCCCAAAGCACTCCCTAACATTATGGTTTTCCTTCTGCCCAGTAGATCCCCAAGAGTTCCCCCAACAAGACTGAATAACATGGATACAGCAGCTATGGCTGTGAAAATTGCTCCCACGTAAAGAATAGGTACATGGAGGTTTACCTCAAAAAATATTGCAAGGAATGGCCATGTTGAGCCAATACCAAACGATCTAATCATGGATGCTGATCCAGCCACCCAGAAGGACTGATTGTAATTCTTCATAAGCCTGATTATGTGAGGTTTTCGCGTATGCTCTTAGTTAATCGATCTATTTATTCATTTGTCAGGCACAAAAAATAATAACAGGAAAAATTGGATAATTTATTCCATATATAATTATGATTATCTGGGGTATTTTTCCTTGTAGACTTTTATAGATTGCTTTATTTCTTCATAGGCTTCTTCTTTGGAACCAAAACCATCAACAGATGTTTTTTTACCCTCAAGTAGTTTATATGTTTCGAAAAAGTTTTTGAACTCCTTAAGAAGATGCGGGTTCAGGTCATCCATAGACTTTACATGGGAAAATGCTGGATCCTTCGATGGTACTGCAATTATCTTGTTATCTTTATCTCCAGCATCGATCATATGCATAACCCCGATAGGCCGCGCCTTTAGCATTATTCCCGGGTATGTTGGAAAACTCATAACAACTATGACATCTATGGGATCACCATCGTCATAGAGTGTGTGTGGAATTAACCCATAATCTGCAGGATAAACAACTGATGAATGCAATACACGATCAAGTACGATACCATTATGTTCTTTGCTGATTTCATACTTGTTTCTGCTGCCCCTGGGAGTTTCAATTATCACATTCACTTCTTCAGGCGCTTTCTCGCCGGGCCCTATCACATGCCATAAACTTTCATTAGCCATTGAAACTACAGGGAAATTTGAATCTTAAAGGTTACCATCAAATGGTTATTTCATCAATTCAATGGTTTCTCTTACAACGGCTGCTCCATCTTTTCCCTGAGCAATTTCTGTCTGTTTATTGCCCACAAGATCAACAAATGCAGTAACTTCCAATTCATACATACTCCTGGTTTCATTGAATGTTATTTCAGTTTTGCCATTTACTTTTAATTCTCCCGTAACTTTCGTTCCAAATATATTGGTTCCTTCCAGTGTTCCGCCGGTTCCAAAAATTCTTATGGAATTATCCGGAATAGAATATTTCCTTGATGCATTTATGGTTCCCAATGTATTTCCAAATCTCAGAACAGCCACTCTGGTATCGTCCACAATTTTCCCTGGAGGGGAGCCTATACCTTTAACTGCATCTGGTTCACTTTCCATTATGTAATTGAAAAAGTCCAATAAGTGAACGCCCATGCCCATTATGGCTCCACCGCCAGCTTTCTCATCATCACTCCACCAGCTGGACTCAGGGTTTGGTCGGGTTCCCTGGGAAAATGATCCCCATGAAGCCTCCATATAACTTATTTCCCCTATGGAGTGGTTATTTATCCTTTCTCTAATCAATTTAGCAACAGGATGAAATCTCATGTGAAAACCCACTCCAAGTTTAAGATTCACCTCCTGAGAATATTTTACCAGTTCCTCTGCGTGTTCTATCTTCAGGGTCATGGGTTTCTCAAGAAGAACATGTTTTCCATGTCTGAACGAGGCCATGGCATAATCATAATGGAGGAAGTTTGGTGAACTGATATATACCGCATCAAGGTCTTCCTTAAGAAGTTCCTCAAGAACACCATGCTGGTTGCATCCATATTTCTTTGCAAATTCGCTTGCCTTGTTCTGGTTCGTACTGTAAACTGCAGTAATCTGGTTTCCTGAAGATACAATTGCAGGCACTACCCTGTTTATAGCATGATTGCCAAGGCTAACTACGCCAAATTTCATAAAATTCTATTATTCTATAAGATTTAACATTTACGAATAATTTGCTTCTCTAATTACAAGCGTTAAGGATATTATCTACCAAATCACACTGGATAAGAAACATCTTAATTTCAGGAGCATTTATTCATTTTGAATTGCTTAGTGAATTTAAAAGTCTCCTGGAATATCTTGAGAGTGAAAAATGCGAATAAGAGCCAAAAGAGTTCTTTGATATAAGACCATCCATTCCATCGATACCCTTTCCCATTTCCATTACCAGACTCTTTTCGCCATCATCGACAATGGAACTATAGTGAAATTCGTGTCCCCTTACTGTTTCGTTCTTCTTAAAAATTGGTGTGTCCTTAATAACCTTCATTTGGGTATAGCTTATTGTGAGCTTTTCATTTTCTTTTACAACACCGTCAAAGATACCCAGCAGTTTCTTCGTTCCACTGGTCGTCTCTATTCCGGATTCCATATACATTAACCCCCCACATTCACCAACAATAACCTTACCGGATTCGGAGAAATCTCTTATGTAGTCCATAGTTTTAAAATTCCGGGACAATTCATCAGTGAATAGCTCAGGATAACCACCTCCCAGGTATATAAAATCAGCATTCTCAGGAACCTCATTTTTCAGCGGAGAAAAATAATGAACTCTGCCAGTTTTTCCAAGGGCATCAATGGAATCCTCATAATAAAAGCTAAAAGCAGAATCTTTAGCTACATATATATTGAATTTTCCGGATGTCTCATCATGAATGGGCAGATCTCCGGATTCTGATTTGATTTCCGGCAAATCATCCAGAAAATCAAGGTTTAAAAATTCTGAAACTTTTGCTGCGATTTCCCTAATTTTTTCTTCCGGTACATTTGTCGACAACCCAAGGTGTCTCTCAGGAAGCTCAAATTCTTTCCTGTGCGGTATGGCACCTAAAATTTTGATTCCATGATCACGAAAAGGCTTTGAAACCATTTCCAGATGCCTTTCACCAGCATAGTTATTTATGATGACACC
>JAKBRR010000313.1 GCA_021845325.1 Thermoplasmata archaeon | reverse complement strand
ACATGAAAATGAGGAATAGGATCATATGGAGAATCGAGCATGGGTTGCATGCATCCCTTAGATTCTCAGGGAGATATGAAACTATATCCTGGTATTCAAAAACAGATGAGTATACATTCAATCTTGATCCGGTGAGAATACCTCAGAAATATCCAGGAAAGACGCACTATAAGAAAGGGGATAAATACGGCCAGCCATCAGGCAATCCACTGGGAAAGAATCCAGGGGACGTATGGGACATAGTGCTCCAGGACTGGGAAGAACAGATATGGAACATTCCAAATGTTAAGGCAAACCATCCAGAAAAAACAGAACATCCAGCACAGTATCCAATAGAACTTGTCCAAAGGCTCATCCTTGCATTGACTAATGAAGGAGACACAGTTGTTGACCCATTTGGAGGAGTAGGATCATCGGCCCTTGCATCGCTGCTATTGAACAGGAAGGCAGTCAGCATTGAAAGGGATAAAGAATACATTGATACTACCATAGAGAGAGTTAAGGCAATGGCCAACGGGACGCTGAAGATAAGAAAATTAGGGACAAAGGTTTATGTCCCTACAGGAAAGGAAAAGGTGTCAAAGATACCAGAGGAATGGTTAAAACATGAAAGTAGTGAGTGAATTTTCTCAGAAAGACGGAAAAGCGTTCATATCAAGGGAGTTTCCCAATGAACTCAGTGAAATATATGAAGTAATTGAAGGCGTAAACCTTAAGGATTTCAAGACAAAGATCAGCAGGGAGAAAACAATGCCTGGTGAACTATTATACAGCCCCAGTGAGCTGAACAGGGAATATAAATGGAGATTCAACAATTTGGGCTGGCATGAATATAGAATCAAGCTTCCATTTGGAAATGGAGCATTCCGAGAGATGGACTTTGTCAAAAACCGTCTGGGTGTGGAGGTGCAGTTTGGAAAGTATGCATTCATGGCGTACAATGTTTCAGCGAAGATGACTATATTCCATAATCATAACGTGATAGATGCAGGAGTTGAAATTGTTCCAATGAAGAACATGGCCGATCAGATGTCCTCTGGAGTATCATACTTTGAACAGATCAAGTGGGATCTAGAAAACAGAGGAGTTGCAGATATAGATATTCCGGTTATTGTGATGGGAATTGACGGGTAAGGAACATATTAGTAAAAAAGAAAAAGGCATCAATGAACTAAGGAATGCAGAGGAGAAATGGATACTCGAGCGTTACTTAAGGTTAAAGAAATACTAGGCAATCTTTAAGGAAGAATATCTTCCCTTGAGGTCAAGAATTTCAATAACATTCTTTAACGAGATAATGTATGACTATGTATACGGAGCTTACGTCTCTTGTATAGTAATGTGTCATTTGGTTTGTATGGAAGTGCTAAAATCTCCCTTCGATTCTGGGTCTGAAAGAAATATATTTGAATATGGATTTTCTAAATTAGTCGAGGAAAACAAAAATAGAGGTTGGATTGACGATGAATTAAGGAAAGATTTGTTAAAGCTTAATCGAATTAGAAATAGATTTGAACATTCAAAAGACTTTAAAAAAATTATTAAGGATCTGGATCAGGGAAATAATGAATTAGGAAAATTATACGATACAAACTCTTATGAATACTTGGAAAGGAAAGTGATATTTGCAATGAAACTTGTCCATAGGGTCATCTGGGATATCAAATTTATATTTTAGCCCAATTTACTGAACTACCACAATTAGATACTTCGCAATTGAGATTACATTATAACCTCCTAACATATTGCCACTATCGTGCCAATTGTGACAGTTTGCAATAAATATATTGCCCTTAAGAACCTTAAAAGAGAGATTTACAAAAGGAACAAAGTGAGCATTTAGATGTTTTCCTAGTTGCAAATCTAAGAGGGTCATTTATCTCTTGGAGATATGCTCTTAAAACATCCCAGGCTTTCGTATTACTAGCGGTATTTTTACATATAAATTTCTCATTATCTCTTATATATTTCCAAGCAACTTCGAAATATGCCCTGTCCCAAGTTTTCCTAATGTTTGTGAAGACCAGTAATGTCGAACCAATCCCTTCAGAACTGATAGCAATGGCTAACACATAAATGAAACCATTTCCAGGATGAAGAAAGCTCAGATAAATAATATACACAAATCCTGCAATCCATAAAATCATTAAAGCTGTTACTAAGAAATCCACAACTCTTTTCTTTATTGAGGCTCTTTTTTCTATATATTTGAAAAGAGCAGCAGCATTATTTAACATTTTGGGCATATTCTATGATTGCCTACATTATCGTGGTAGCACAGCTTATATTCTCCGTTATCGGGGACCAATATTGGATTCATAGGCACTTGGTGTATAGGGCATATAACTTGTAGAGACTGATTTGTGTGGAGAAAATTAGTTAGATTTTGATTAACTTTATGCAATTCGCTAATTAACTCTTCGCGCTCGATAGGAATAACGAAATAGTCAATAGAATGAATTTTTTCCTTTATGTCCTCAATCTCTTTAAGTATTTTTTCTAGAATTTTTTCTAAATCAAAACCATGTTCTCCCATAATATGTAAAAAGTCTATTATATTTTAACCTTTTCTAATATCATATTGCAAAAACTTGTGAATTTAAGTTCAAGAATGTATCGTTAGAGTTGATGCTAAGTCTAAAAATTAAAGTAGCAATAGATAACGCAAAGAGATTCCTGCTTAAGAATTACTTTTTGTTACTGTAGTAACAAAAATAAGATATTTTAAAAAAAGTAGTTAAGTATCAGGATTTTGTTATTTCTTCGTATTAGGTCCATCACAAGTTCAGCATGACTTCGATATGCAAATTCCGGCTGCGCTTCAATAATTTTATCCATCATCACAGCTGATTCCTTAGGAAGCTGCACAGTTTTATAACCAGTTCTCTTCGTTGGAGTTTTTTGA
>JAKBRR010000312.1:2180-2906 GCA_021845325.1 Thermoplasmata archaeon | reverse complement strand
TGCTAAGTCGCTTTGATCAGCGCACTTACTACTTTGCAGTCATCCGGGTGTGCTGCAAAATTCAATATGCATGTGTCATCTCTCTCATGACATTGCGATATTGGACCTTGAGAGCAATCTCCCCCAGTGTATCTGGAGGGATCACTATGCATTGACATAAGTTTTGCAAGGAATGTTATGAGTGTACTGGTGGACTTGAATGGGCGACCTCTCTTTCCCCTGTTGTTTTCTTCACGTGGTACTTTCCAATTCATCAGGAGCATGGATACATGAGGTCCTAAATCCTTTTTACAATGAATCTGTTGTACCTGTCATGCCTTCTGTTTGATCCATTATCTTCTTGTGATTCCATCACCTACTAACCTCCCAAAAATTTATAATCCAGGCTTAATTTTTTAAATGCATTGACGTATCTACTATTGAAATTGCTCTTCGTTGATATAACTTAGGTTAAAAGACGCCCCTACTTTAGATGTTATTTTTTATTTTCCTTTCAGAAATTATACTAGTGTTGCTTTGTATGACTCTTTGAAATACCTAGACAAATACTTGTCTTTTGCAGAGGAAATGAACAAGGGATCGCCAGAATTAAGTGCGACAGACATAGCTTTGTCACAAATCTCCTTGTCTCCGTTGACTATCTGATACAACACTTCATCTCGTATTTCTTGAAAGTTCAAAAAAGATGCCAGCTCGCCAATTGAAGCAAGTATCATTTTTTTATTA
>JAKBRR010000312.1:0-2170 GCA_021845325.1 Thermoplasmata archaeon | reverse complement strand
TATAATTCAATACAACTTTAGATGATGCCTCTGTGTGTAGAGCACCGAGTCCCTTCAACGCTCCTATGCTAATTACATTTTCATGCGAGTACTCAAATAGGCCCCTGTACAGAAATTGAATGGCTTCCTCACGACCCGTCATTCCCGCCGAATAGAGAGCTTCGCCACGAATGTAATAACTTTTTTCTTTACTTAACATAGTAGATATTGCTTCAAGAGATTCCTTTTCGCTAAAATTTCCAAGCGCCCTTGCTATCGCCCTTCTTACTTTTGGATTGGGGTGTTGAGCATTTTTTATTAGAATATTTAATGCTTCTTTACCTCCAATTCTACTTAAGGCGTTCGATGACTCCGCAGCGATACTCCAATGTATCTCAGTATTTGAAATCATCCGGCTTAATGTGTCAATAAATTCATTATTGTTAAAATATGCCATTTTCCTTATCGCTCTTATCCTACAAACAAGATGCGTGTCATTTTCTATTTTTGATTTCATCTCTGAGAAGTCTTCCTCGACTTCTACGATTCCTACGATTGATATGTCAGGATCTACGCAGATAAACGTTGGTCGGTCGCTGAGGTTCAATCGTAATTCCTGTTCAATATTATATAAAGTAACAGGGATTTCTGTAGATTTGCCTTTATTAAAATTCAAAATTAATTTAAACTGTAATCGGTACTCTCTGGATGTTGACTGCTTCTGTTTGAACGAAAGATTTAGGATATGCAGCGAATTATCATAGAAATAGGTCACATTCAGTATAGGATATCCTTTAGAGTAAATAAATTGGCCAAAAAATCCGCCGGAAATCCCATCTGATTCTTCATCAACTATTTGCTCAAGATCTTTTGTGGTAGCCGAGCTGTACATAAACTTTGAGAAATATGATTTTAAAACCCGATGCATCTTCTCCTCTCCTATCAGGTTCAATAAAGAACACATCACAAGCCCTCCCTTTTCGCTGGAATATCTATCAAATGATTTTTTTGGGGCAGTACCATAAGTGGTGCAAATCTCACTAACTCCTCGCTGTGTTTCTGCCCTTAAGTAAGCGTCCAGTTTATCTAAAAGATGATAGTAGTATTCATCAGTCCCATGTTTGTTCTTGACGAAGGAGGCGTATAAGAAGCTTGCCAAACCCTCATTCAACCATACATCTTCCCATGTTTTGCAGGTAACTAAGTCGCCGAACCATTGATGTGCCATGTGATGTCCAACATTTTCTTCACTGCTGAAATCAATATGAGCTATTTCATCATGCAATGTTCTTTCAGTTAAAGTATTGGCGGTAGTATTTTCCATTCCGCCAAACGTTGCCTCATAAACGCATGTTTGGGAAAACTTCTTAAAAGGATATTCGGCTCCTGTGAATTTTTCGTAAAATTCAAATAATTCCTTAGTTATGGGGAAGGTTCTTTCAATGTCATGTTTCTTGCCTTTTGGAACCAAATACATGAGCTTAGTATTCTTATAGGTTTCCTCAAAAAAATCAAATTCTCCACACACTAGTGAAATAAGATATGGTGAATGAGGCCGATCCATTCTCCAGTGATATACACGTTTTTCTTGGATATCTTTAACGCTTAAAAGATCTCCATTGGACACGAGATAGTACTTTTTTGGCACGGTAATGATGGTTTCTGAAGTACACTTCTTATCCGGTCCGGGGATGTACGGAAACCAATATTTGTTATCTTCGCTCACCTGAAAATCTTCAGTTTGCCCCTCGCCTAAGGTCCAAACTTGGGGCTGAATGTTAGCACCATATTTGTCTTCTGTTATGAAATACATACCCAAAGGCGGATCGACGATTGCATAATCCACTGTGATTTTCATTTTTAAGTCGCTGAAATTGTCGGGGACGCTAATTGTAATATTGCTTCCATCATACTTATAATCTGCAAGTTTTCCATTGATTTTAACTGAGTTAATCAAGAAATTTACAGCTTCTATCCTAAATACCGAGGTTCCCTTCGGATCAATGTACAACTCACATTTAGATTTAAACGATTTTGATCTATAGTCAAGCTCTCCTTCTATTTTTATGTGTTTCAATTCAAAAGCTTCATCGCTATCGTTTCTTAATTCAGTTCTTTTTTCTGACATCCTCATATTACCCCTTTATAACTAAAAAGAAGATCATGCCGGATCTCCTTGTTGCTTGAGATA
>JAKBRR010000311.1 GCA_021845325.1 Thermoplasmata archaeon | reverse complement strand
AAATATACCCTGTAACATATGGAGACTGGAGGGTTTAGAATCGTTATTTGCCATTATTAGATATCAAATAATTCACTATTAAACTTTACCAAGAGTTGCTGCAAAATAAGGCTTTCCTAAACAAATTGGATGCCCACACCTAATGATCGGAATCTTATAAAATTCATAATACCTATCAGAAAATTTCACTGTATCCCAGTAAAGACGATGTTTCGTGTTTAATGATATCTATTTCGCTGTCATCCAGACCTCTGCATTCCTGGATTATAATTGATAGTGTTATGTCTAAATCGTTTTCAAATAATTTAACAGAGGTCGCAATGCTATTAACATCGGGTATCATGACTGTCTGCTCTCCCCTCTTTGCTGCGTAAAATACAAATTTGGCAAGATTGTGGGACATAAAGTAAAATGGTTCTGACCCGACCATGACAACAGTGAATTCATCCTTTCTGAACATAGTAACTTCTTCTCCATAAGGGATTTTGAAAGGATCTTTTCCCTTTGCATTCATGTAGGATTCGGGGAACGGTTTAAGAGGAGATTTTTTTGCTATACGGTTTGCAATCTCAAGTAATTCAGATCGGGAAAGTTTCATTGATCTCTGTCAACACAAATGGATCTGAATATTAAAATTAGAGCTTTGTCTGTAAAGAGCAACCGGGAGTTCTTTCTTTTCATGGCATTAGAAAAATAGTTATTGATTGATTTGTCTTACCTTTACAGTGGAAGAATACTATGAAAGCCTTGATGAAATTTTTTCTGAAGCATCAAGTATCTATGATAAAAAAATACTGTCTAATTTTATAAACGTCAATATAAGAGCCTCAGAAATGAGCATTCTTTTGAAGCACTCCAAAACCGGCATGAAGGTGCTTGAGATCGGATGTGGAACCGGAGAGGAAGCGGGCCAGTTTATACGTGAAACTGGAAATGAAATCGTCTGTCTAGATGTTTCAGACGGAATGATAAATTTTGCAAGGAATAAAATGGAAAAGTTAGGAATCTCTGATAAATTTACTTCGGTTAAGAGACCCGCTTCTGAGATTGGCTTAATCGGTGATTGCTTTGATTTGATATATTCCTTTAATGGAGCACTAAACACTGAACCCAGAATACGAGAAAGTGCCAACGGTATCTACAATTCTTTGAAAAACAACGGCGTTTTGATATTTTCAATTAGAAACAGGAGGTGTTTGGGTGAGTTTCTACTTTACTTTATTTTGGGTAAAAACGAAAGGATAAGGGATCGTTTAGGAGAAACAACTTACGTCGAAGTGGTGGGAAAGAAAGTTAAATCTCAGTACTATTCTCCGAATGAAATATTATCAATATTCGAAAGGTTTAAACTAATCCAAAAAAAGGGGCTAGCTATAATTCTTCCACCTTATCTTGCCGAGAAGATTTCATCAAGATTTGTGAAACGTTTAGTGACATTTTTAGAAAATGTGCTGTCATCACTTCCTTTTTTTTCATCTCTCGGGGATGAGGTAATTTATGTTTTCAGAAAAGGTTGAGTACAATTTGGAAGTTAAGCTTCCAGATCCATATCTTTCCACTTATCTGGTTAATTATATTCAAGAAGGCGATAAATTTCATATCATTATAACTGGGGAATGGAAAAGAAAGCTGAAAAACTGCTCCTTTGCATATGTCCATGGAGATACATATTCTGCCAGTGAAGAGAGTGTGGATTCACTGTTAGATTCTTTCAGGAGAAAATATGGATCAAGTCATCTTGAGCAACATGGTTTGTATTCCGGTACAGGTTTCCTTCTTGAAAAAACTGACATACCTATAAGGAACAGATACGAGATCTTAGGGAATGAATTTGATGATGTGTCAAAAAATTATGAGTCTTCTGTTAAGGGAAATCCAGTCGAGGTATACATGAGGGGCCGAACCTCAATGCTCTTGTCTCATTTTGCGAGGGATGGGATGAACATTCTTGAAATTGGTTGTGGAACCTTGATTGAGGCATCAGCCATTAGATCAAAAGTGTCACTGACGTGTGCTGAACTGTCGGATGAAATGATAAGCAGGGCAAAGGAGAATTCAAAGTCTTTAAGCAAGATTGACGTTGAAATGCTAAAGGTGTCAACAGGTTTTATTAGAACCGGGAAGAAATTTGATATCATATTTACCACTTTTGGATATCTCGATTTAGAGAAGATTGAAACTGTTGAGGCCACTTTAAGAGAGAACCTTAAAGACGGCGGAATATTTATTGGAGCCTACTGGAACAGACTTGGATTTCTGGATTTACTGATCTCCATGCTGCTGGGCAGATCCGAATATTTAAAACAGAAAAATAAAGGCAACGTTCTGCCAGATTTCTCTAGATTTACTACAGCAACGAGACCTAAAAATCCTTATGTTTTCTCTAAGATAAGAGGTTTTACAGTTATTAAACGGATTGGAGTTTGCACACTTATTCCACCATATAATTTTAACAGGGTTGCGAAGAGACTTTCAAATAAAAAAGTGTTTTTTGCATTAGATCTTCTGGTATCCTCAATACCTATTATTAAGAATTTTGCGGATTATATCATTGTAGTTTTGAGGAGAGAGAATGAATCATAATATGATAGAATCTTTCAGCATCATTATACCCACACATAACAGGTGTTCAAAACTAAACGCATTGTTGAAAAGTATTGAGGAACACAAGGTTATTCAGCTAAAAGAAATAATTATAATAGATGATTCCGGCGTTCATTGCAGTATAGAAACCACTGGGAAAATCAGAATTATTCACGTGAAAATTTCATTCAGGGTATTCATTTCTCATGCAAAGAATATTGGAGCTAAGCTCGCATCATCAGATTACCTTTTTTTTATTGACGATGATAATATAGTTGGTGAGGAAACGTTTCAACCAGTAATAGATGCTTTTTCTTCGCAGAA
>JAKBRR010000310.1 GCA_021845325.1 Thermoplasmata archaeon | reverse complement strand
TAAGATTCTGAAATATCCTTCATGTAAAAAAAGTCGTTTGCACCTGTCGTAAAACCTCTCTTTATCTCTGCAAATTCTTTAAGTTTATGAGTCAGCTTTGGGTATATCTTCTCCATAAAAACTTTTGGTGCTCTAAGGTAGAACCATTTTCCAGACTTTAGATCTTTCCTCTGAAACTGCATATGATTTTTTACTAAAAGCGAAGAGTATGAATTAAGGTAGACAAAATCTGTCGTTTTATAATTGTCCGTCTCTCCTCCATATACAAATATTATGCTGTTGACGTCTGCATCAAATGTTCTTTCCCTCTGGCCATATATTCCAATCAACCTGCTAGATAGGATCACTTGCAGATCCTCTCCATACTTAGTTTCTAGCCATTTGTCAGAAGATATGACTGATACTATCCCTTCATTCTGTTTAACTAGACTAAGCGCCCTCAATAAAAAATAACAGTAAAGATCGGATTTTTTATCAATTTGGTAAATTGACGTATAGTATTTCTTCTTATTACTAGGTATGGATTCCTGCCTAACGTAAGGTGGATTCATCACGACGATGTCCACAGGTTTGGGTACCCAAGATTCAATTATGCCACCCCTTACTCCAGTTCTCTTCTCAACATCACTTTGTTTTTTCTGAAGATCTTTACGGAGTCTTGCCCTTACATCTGCTTTCTTTGCAGTAGCAAATTTTTCCCTTATAGTACGCATTTCGTCCCAAGTCGATTCCAGTTCGTCTCCGAGCTTTAGTTGGATACCTGCTGATTTAATCAGTGAGTCTGAAATCCTTACAATGTTGAGATCCAAACTCTGAAGTGCCTCTGGTTCCCTTTTGTCAACAATCATAGAGAGCCACATTCTAAGTCTTGCTATTTCAATGGCTTCATCTTCTATGTCAAAACCAAACATATTCTGAAGAATCCTTTCCTTAAACTGCTCTACGTCACTATTCCAACCTACACTTTCGTCTGCCTGTCTAAGAAGACCTATCATTTCTTGCATCATTCCAAGAAGAAAACCTCCAGATCCCACGGCTGGATCCAGAACTGTTATGGAAAGGACCTTTTCTCTAAGTTCCCTCACTTTCTTCTCACTCTTTTCCTGGTTTAAACTCTCTACCAGCAAGGATATTCCGTCCTCGAGAATCTCATTTCCCCCATTTTTTTCAACTAATTCTGGAATCTTAAGATATGATGCTAGTGCTCTTCTGCATATGAATGAAATCTCTTCCATTGGAGTGTAAAAGGTACCTTTGGACCCTCTTTCATTTTCAGGAAGCATGTTTTCAAATATGGTTCCGATCATAGCTGGATCAAGGCTCACTTCAATCTCCCTGGATGATAGTTCATCAACTGTGAAATTATACTGGTTGAATAGGTCTCTGGCCCTTTTGAAAATTCCATCCATAGAAACTTTAATCATTTCCTCTTCTTCAGTACCTAGATACTCTTCCCTTTCAAACAGAGTTCCATCCAGATAAGGAAGTCCAGAATTACCTTCGGTGCTTAGTCCTTCATAAAATACCCAATTTAATTCACTGTAATCCTTAATAGTATCAACAAAACTCTTGTTTCCCTTCAACCAGCCTTTTCTTTGAAGAAAGTAAAGAAACATAAGCCTACCCAGAAATCTTTGAGCATAGGAGTTAGAATGTTCCTTCAGAACAGGTTCCACAGCCTTAACTGTATCAGCGTAAAAACTGCGATAATTATCAAAGAATTCCGTCCTTACCTTTTCATACGGAAGGAAGTATAAATCGTATTGATTTCTCAACCTTTTAGAATCTTTAAGATATCTCATAGATTCCAATGCTTCTTCATCTGTTCTATATATTTTTTCAGAAAGACTTAGAATTCTGAGCTTTGTATCTGGCGTTTCAGCTGCATTGGGTATAACAATCGTGTAACTTTCAATTCCATCACTAAATATAATCAGCTGCCTCCCTCCCTGATGCACTTTCCAGTATCTTGCAATCTTGGATGCTCCAATTCTAGATGGAAGTTTATCAAATTCAAGAAATATTATATCAATTCCTAATGGATCTTGATATAGCAGTTTTGCTTCTTTCAAGTTCACTCCTAATGGAACTGCTCTCCTCTCACGTAAGAATTGTACTGGTATCTTCGATTCGGATAGAGGATAGCCCAGATCGTATAGCTTTTTCTTCCAAAACGAGTAATCAAACTTTGTAGATGTCATAATGAATCACTCTCTAATTTTTGGAGTTTTATAGCTATGCAATTCGCCCCTGTGAAACTTGAAAGCATTTCCAAATTCAAACCTTTTGTAACACGATACTTCTAAAGTAGTGTAAAGCCTTTCCTTAATTAGGAAATTCCGATCCTTTCTTTCGAAGATTTCAAGCATCATGTAAAAGGTAATCGTTCATTCTTAATATTAGTCTCCATTAACCATAAAGAATAAAAATTTATAATTCTTGTTTTGGTATGCACAGATAACCTTCTTATTACTTTTGTTTATACAATTGTATCTTCCTTTTCTGGTATCATATCTAATAAATATGCGCTGAGTGATCGTCTATTTTTTTGCAGAAAATCTAAAACCTAAAGGTAACCCAGATTCTGTAAAGAAAAGCAAAATTAATAAGTTGCTAGTAATTGTCTAAAATGGGATAATGATAACCGACGATGCCAGTAAAAAAATATTAAAAGAACATTTAAAAGAAGCAAAACGAGTGTTCGAAAATGGTGATTATTTCTTAATGACTATTTATTCAAATAGAATCCTCTCTGATTCCTTCATAATGGATGATTTTCATTGGGGCATAGTTGGGTTTATGATAAGATCAATGTGTATCGATTACTCAAAATTCAAAACTTCTAACCCTGATAAGAATCAAAGTCAAATCATTAGTGAAGCTAGAACTCCAGGAGATAAGTTTCTGACTGCATTGA
>JAKBRR010000309.1 GCA_021845325.1 Thermoplasmata archaeon | reverse complement strand
TTCAACGAGGAGGTTCTGGAAGGCGCTTTCAAACTCCCTGAGTTTGTCAAAAGTCTTATCTGACCTTCCATTTTTCTTTAGCTTCGTTGAGCATACTTTGAAACCTTGAACCATGCTTTCTGGCTATTTTTTCCAGACTTTTTAAATTTTTCATAAATGTTTGCTTGCTCTCTGAAGACGTCATGGAGATAAATTTCCTGTCTTCCTTGATCCAGACGTAAGTGTAGTATGCAAATATGAGAACCAATATTAGTGAAATAGTAAATATCCAATAGTTCCAGTATCCTAGATAATCAAAAGTAACTGAATTATTGGTAAAGCCGCTATAATGGAACAACAGATCATTTGCAGAAATGACCCACACTATTAGAGAAGCAATAAGTATTCCGAAATATATAATTAAAGTGAAATTCTTAAGATTTCCATTCATTGCTCCAAGTTATAGAGTAGAATTATTTAAATTTCGTGAATCTTATTTACATTTTACGCGCCTTAATTTCTCATTTGATATCAGAAATTTATCATTCTATTTGTTAGTAATCGGAACAAAATTAGACAGTAAGGACCCTTAAATTTAACATTGTTAGAGCTTTAATGTCGAAGATATACAGCAATACCTTTTGCCATGACGAAAGAACTTTGACCTATGCGTTTTTAAGATACTCTATGAACCCTATCATGGCCTTTCCCCTCTGCGATACCTCATTCTTTTCTTCTATTGAGAGAAGAGATGCAGTTTTGCTTTTTCCCTCTGGAATGAAAATAGGATCATAACCGAAGTCTCTTCCATGGAATATTGAATTTGCAATTGATCCTTCAGTTTTCCCTTTGAACTGCATAATTTGCTCTCCGTCCCAGTAAGAAATAACAGTAACAAACGTTGCATTCCTTTTTTTGCCTTCAAGGAGCTTCAATATACCCTCGTTTCCAATTGTTCTTTGTATATATGAGGAATATGGCCCGGGAAACCCGTTCAAAGCTTCAATAAGGATACCTGAATCTTCCAGAAAGAAGTTTGAACCTATCTTACTGATTAACCTGTTACATGATTCCCATGAAATTTTTTCTATGGAATCCTCCTGAACCTCCTCATATTTCATGTTTATCCATTTTGATTCTATTCCGTTTTTTCTCAGAATTTCATCAATCTCTTCGAATTTATGCCTGTTACTTGAAACAAATTTAATCATGAATATCTTTTCCTCACTTCCATTTCCTTAAGAACACTCATAACTTCATCCCATCTCTGAAAATTAGATTTGTATGATTCAAGAAAGATGTCTGATAGATCTATGCCTCTGTCCTCATATCCTGCCAGAAAATCATTTACCATTTTTATATCAGTGGCAAATTCCTCAACACCTGGAGATAATGATCCAAGGCTTGGATCAATAATGAATATATTCTCACCGCTCACAATTATGTTATTTAAGTTGAGATCACCGTGAGAAATATTAGAATTGTGCATTTTAGCCACCTCTTTGCCCAGGCTGAAAATATTATGGGTTAAGTTCTCTCCCTTTTCGAGAACTGCGTTTAAAAGAGAGCCCTCAATCTTCTCCAAAACTATTTCTGTGCCTTCACTGTTGTAATCCAGTAGAATTGGGAAATTAACTCCGCTTTCTATTCCCTTTGCCAGTATCCTCATCTCCCTTCCCGTTCTTTCGTTTAAGATCATTCCATCGAGTCTTTTATCCCTGTAACTTTTACTGAGTCTTTTCTTTATTACTGCATTTATACCAAGAAATTCATTATGAGAGATCACAGATTCTGCCCCCTGGTCTTCTATGACTTCAATCATGCCTGAAGATATCCATGGCGCTGGTGCCTGATCAATCCGGAATTTCTGATCGACACTGGTATCCTCAAGGTTATGCCTTATTCCATTTTGATACATCATAAGAGCGGCCTGAGCAATCATACTTCCATTATCCATGCAATATTCTACTGGTGTTTCAAATACTTTGCAATTCGCTTCCTTTGCCAGTATTGATATCATTTCCCTCAATCTCCCGTTACGGGCCACTCCGCCGGTAAGCAAAATTTCCCTCTTGCCTGTTGTATATATGGCCCTTTCCAGTGTTTCGCACAGCATAGAAAAGGCTACTTCCTGAATACTGTAGCATATATCCTCAACATTATGTCCCTTCTCTTTGAGGTGTTTTGCTGCAGTATATATTCCTGAAAAGGCAGTATCCATGCCTTTCACTGAATAAGGGAGAGTCAGAAGTTCCTTTCCCCTGAGAGCATATTGCTCGATTGCCGGCCCGCCTGGAAACGGGATACCAATGTCTCTTGCAAATTTGTCAAGCATGTTTCCAATTCCTATATCAAGTGTTTCTCCTACGACTCTATATTTTCCCTTGCCGCCTGTTATAATTTGAGTGTTTCCCCCGGAAACGTAAAGAACCAGTGGATCTTTGGATCCTGTTGTTCTTTTCCCTATTTCTATGTGCCCCATGGGATGGTTTACCCCAAGCAATGGAATATTATTCCTGATAGATAGTGAGCGTGCTGCAACGGCTACTATTTTAAGGCATGGTCCAAGACCGGGTCCCCTGGAGAATCCAATAAGATCTATATCTCCAACATTCATGGAAGATTCTTTAAGAGCCTCCTGAATAACGGTGAGAATATTCTCAAAGTGATGATTGGCTGCCTCCCTTGGATGTATACCGCCATCCTTTGGATGATAAGTTCTGGAACTGGTGTAATAAATCTTCCCTTCGTCTATGATACCCGCACTTATCGTATGTGCTGTCCCTTCAATACCCAGAACAATCATTGAAACCTTTCCTTTTCCATGCCACAATATTCCAATTTAATTAATATGTTACACGCTTTACTTTTTTGAACAATGCCAAATGTATCAAGTTACTCTTTGCTATTTTTCAAAGATTTTGAAATTGAAACACACAAATGATATCTTTATAAGTCATTTAT